>CALGTJ010000513.1 GCA_937901435.1 uncultured Rhodobacter sp.
GTTCGATTGATCGCTGATACCTCGCCCTCAAAGAATCATGACCCGGGCCTGTTTTTAGATGGAGCGGACGTTCGTGCCTTCTGCAGCTAATGGCTCTTCAGAGCCCATAATGACGGATGCTGCGCAGAGTTTGAATGACTGAAAACCGCCAAAAGCTGCGGTTATTGCAAGACATGCCGTTCATCGGATTTTTCGAATACTGTTTTGCCGCGGCGAATTGTTTTGAGCACCTGAATTCCTAGGATGTCTTGGGATTGATCCATAAGGAGTTGGTTCAGGATCGCAAAATCGGCGATCTTGCCCGCTTCAATTGATCCCCGAGTGTCTTCCAGAAAAACTTGCCAAGCTGCATCAATGGTCTGTGCGCGCAATGCGGAAAGGACGGATATCTTCTGTCCTCCGTCAAGGCACATCCCCGAAGACGTCACCCTGTTTACGGCGCAATGTGCCAGATGGATCGGGCGGGTCGGTGTGACCGACGCGTCATTGTGCAGCGTGTAGCGGATACCGTGCCGCTCGGCTGATCTGGCTGCTGAAATGCGTTCTGCGCGTTCGGGGCCAAGGAAGGTATCATAGTGGCGGTCACCCCAGAAATGGATATGCGCCGAAAAGAAACTGACCGTGACGCCAAGTCGCGCCATGCGTTCGAACTGGTCATCGTGGAGCACCTGGCCATGGATGATCGTGTGGCGGTGATCATCGCGGGGTGTGGCTTTTTGCGCCGCTTCAACTGCATCCAGAAACAGATCGGCGCCAGCATCACCGTTACAGTGACAATGGATTTGGAACCCCATCTCATGCAGCTTTTTAACCTGGGCGTTGAGTTCGGTCGCAGAAACATAGGGCACACCACGCGGCGCATCGGGTGAGATCGGATTGGCATAATCGTCCCGCAAATAAGCCGTCTGCAACTGAAACGCCCCATCCGCAAACAGCTTGCGCGGGCCAAGGGTGAAATGGGGATTGTCAAAGTCACGCATCGCATTTGGGCCTTGGCTCAGCGCGGGCTCCAATTCTCCGACAGGCAGGATCATCAGATCAAAACCGGGGTCTTGATCTACGGGCAGGCTTGCAAATTGCGCAAGTGTTTCAGCGCTGGCCCAAGCATTCTGGCCATAGGTCACGCCATGGGCCAGATATTCATCCCGTGTCGCGGCGAACCCCTGCCAGAACCTGTCATGATCAATCAGAAAGTTGGTGTCTCCCAATTCACCCATAGCCGAGATGCCTTCGATCAGGCCAGTCAGCGCCCCTGTTCGAGGCTCGCGGCCAAAGCGACCGCCGACGGGATCGGGCGTGTCTGGCGTCAGGCCTTGTCGCGCAAGGGCTGCAGAATTTGCAACGCCGTTGTGCCCGGAGGCATGCAGCACCCAGATCGGATGATCGGTCGAGACCCCATCCAGTTCTTCGCGGGTCGGCATGCGCCCTTCGGCAATGGCGGTGTTGTCGATCAACACGCCCATGACCCATTCGCCGGTCGGCATGGTTTTGGCCTTCTCGCCGAGCCGCTTCAGCGCCGTGGCAAGATCGGCGCAATCCCCGCGTGGTGGCGAAGACAAATCAACCCTAAACAGCCGAATAAATCCGGGATCGGGGAAATGACCATGCGGATCGATGAAGGCGGGGATCATTGTTTTTCCCGCAAGATCGACCTGCATGGTTCGGGCAGGCATCTGGGCGCGAAGGTCAGACAATGCGCCAACCGCCGCGATCTTTTCACCGATGGTCAACACCGCCTCTGCAACAGTGTCGTGCGGATCCATGGTCAGGATGGACCCGTTGAAATAAAGGACGGCGGTGCTCATATTAGGGCTCTCATAGATGCCTTGGTGTCAGACATCGCACGCCGTGGCCATCTGTAACCTCCCATTGCGGAACTTGGGTGCAAACCTCGCTCGCCATTGGACAGCGATCCCTGAATTCACATCCCGAAGGGCGCTGGATGAGGCTTGGCGGTTCTCCCTTGAGGGCAATGCGGTCCAGTCGGGCATCGGGGTCAGGCTCGGGGTTGGCGCTCAGCAGGCAGTTGGTATAGGGGTGGCGCGGTTCGTGGAATATCGCCTCTGTCGTACCTTCCTCGACCAGACGTCCGAGGTAGAGAATGCCCATACGGTCAGCGACGTGGCGCACGACATTCAGGTTGTGGGTGATGATCACCATTGAAAGCCCCAACCGTTCCCGCAGATCGTTGAGCAGGTTCAACAGCTCTCCCTGCACCGACACATCCAGACCGGCCGTGGGTTCATCGGCCAAGATGAGTTTGGGTTCGAGCGCCAGCGCCCGGGCCACACCGACCCGGCGCGCCTGCCCACCAGAAAGCTGGTAAGGGTAGCGGTCGGCGAAATGTGCCGGTAGGTTCACAAGCTCCAAAAGCCGCTTGGCCTCGGCATCCAGATCACGGTCTTTCATACCCTGGATCTTGTAGGGTTCGGTGATCAGGTTGCGGATTGTCAGGCGTGGCGACAGCGATCCGGTCGGATCCTGAAACATCATCGCGATGTCTTTGCGCAACGGGCGCAAGGCGCGATGGGCGCTTCGTCCAAGCTGGCCAAGCGCGTACCACTGTGGAGCGGGGCTGATTTCGCCACAACAAACGCCGGGCCGCATGCCACGGACATTGCGACCGGCGGCGTGGACGGCGAGCACGTCAGCGGATTGCGTGAGAGTGGAGTGGCGCGCAGCAGTGGCACATGCACGGTCACGACGACGACGACGAG
>CALGTJ010000514.1 GCA_937901435.1 uncultured Rhodobacter sp.
ATCACTCTCATACCGCAGCCGCCAACCGACCGTGGTGAATAATCCGGGCTAAGGGGTAATGCCTCTGGGTAATTCGCGAACAGGCGACGCACAGCGGTATTGGGCGAGGTGCGCTTGAAAACGACCTCTGTCCGAAAGAAATCCTCGAAGGATTCGATATCAGCGATGTAATCCACAGTAAGTCCCAACACCCAACAGACCAAGTATAGCCAACGGGGAAGCGAGACGTTTTTTGAAATTCATGCTGTTGTGGCGAGCAACAGTTTGTTTACACACGCCTAGGGTGTATTGCCGTCAAAGTGGCTGGAACGACCTCAATACTACAACTTTAAATAGAAAGTAATAAAAATTAACAATTCCTTAAGGCGAACAGCTCGCCTTTGTCACGGCGTTCTGTGGCCATAGTAGACATCGGCAAATTCCAGACACAGTCCAATCCTCTGAATAAGCTGTCATTGGCGTCGAATCCGCGACAAATCACCGGTGGAGTCAGTGCATGGCAATGTGGTGAAATTAGGACCGACGTCATCGTCGAGCCTAAGCAAATCCCAAAGCGCGTCTATTGCAGAGGCGCCAGCGAGGTGTTGCCAGAAATCAAACCGGACCGCCGCGCCACAAATCCGACAGAACAGCCGATAACCTCGTCAATCAACGCGGCAGAGCGCGTCGCCCCCAGCGCGTGATCTCCGGGCACCGTGACGACAGCGGTCGAGCCGCGCCGCGCGAGTTTCAGCTTTTCTGCGTTCTCGGTGCCATTGTCGGCAATGCCGTCCAGTCTGCCCGTGATAGCAAGCACAGGCTGAGTGAAACCGGCCCCGGTCTTGATCGGATCAGAGGCCTCGATATCGGCAAAAAAGCTGGCCTTCAGACCCGTGCCCGGCACCATCGCCCCCAGATCCCCCGCCTTGGCTAGCTTTAGTCCCGCCTCTAATCCCGCAGCACTAAAAAGCCGCGCATAGGTCTGGCGCGGATCAAGGACCGGATTCCACAAGATCACGCTGCGCAGTGGCATCCCTTCTGCCGCCGCGCGTAGGGCAACAAGCCCGCCCTGACTGAACCCCAGCAGATGCACCGGCACGTCATTCACACCGGGTTCGCTGATCAAAGCTTCGAGGATCGTGCGTGTGTCCTCGGTCTGGCCACGAAACGTCGTATCCTGCCAAACCCCGTCGCTGTCACCCGATCCGATGAAATCAAACCGCACACTGGCGATGCCCTGCTGGGCAAAGGCGCGGGCCGCACGCAAAAACATCCCCTCGCCGCCACGCACCTGAATTTCGTCCCTTGTCCCGGTGTACCCATGCAAAAAGACGACAAGTGCCTTTGGTGGCATCTCTCCGGGTAGTCCCAGCGTTGCGTTTAGTTTCAACCCATTACGCGAAACATTTAAATTACGCTGAACAAAAGCGACTTGTTCTGCTGGGGCGGGGAGCGGCTGGCAGGAATAGGGTCCAACGCCAGCCACCAAGGCGGTTTCACTTTGACCGGGAACAGAAATGCAGGCTGAAAGAGCCAGTGTCAGCGGGGCACAAATCTTGAACGAGGACATCAACGGGCCGCCTTTCGCCTGTAGCGTAACAGTGATTTGCTGAGACGCTAACCGATCTGCGGGCGCTGTGCCAGCAGATCCAAAACCAGCAAACCCAAAACCGATGGCCACAAACAATAGAATGTATCGGTTGGGAATCGCGTATCCTTGGTCTATGCTGACCGCAGAGCGGGAATATTGCCGCTGCCACATGAATTGCCACGCTGTTTTTATCAACTCCGGGGGGAGGCATATGCGATACCTGATTTCAGGGCTTCTCTGTGCTGGCGCGCTGACTGCCTGTGCTGTGCGGCCCGGTCACGCACAAGACATCATCGGGTTTGATCGATCCAGTTTTGGCTCTGTCGTCTTGTCGCGCAATCAATCCGCCGGAAGCGGGATCGAATTCGAACTGGCGGTTGGCAGCTACAATAACGAATCCATCCGAAATTATTCCCAACTCAGCATCTTTGCCAAAATGGGCCTCTCGGTCGGGCGTCTGGACATTCTGACAGACGCCGGGGTTTTCCCCTGCACGGCCTTCATCGTGGATAACAAACATATCCTGACGAACTATCACTGCGTCCCCGGAATCCTGAACAATGCACAGGCGAATGCCACCCGCATCGAGGGGGTAAAGTTTGTGGCGGGCTACACCCAGCAGGGCGTCACAGAAGGCACCCGGACCTATACCGTCAGTTCGACGCCGGTCGAGGCCTTTGAGGATCTGGATTACAGCGTTCTTGAGGTCTTTGGGGACCCCAGCAAAGACTACGGCACCCTGAAACTCGCCACGAATATCGCCGCTGATGGTGATCCCTACTGGGTCATCGGTCACCCGATGGGTGAGGCGCAGCGCATCAGCCGCGAGAAATGCCGCGCCAACGCCCCCGCGCTTGCCGACAATCGCCTGCTGCATACCTGTGACACCTTGCCGGGCAACTCGGGATCTCCGGTGATTGATGCGTCTTTACAGAGGGTTGTGGGGCTTCATCACGCGGGCTCTAAAAAGGACAGCGTGAATTTTGCGATCCCGATGAACCTGATCGTCGCACGTTCGAAATTCCTCAAGGCGGCGCTGGATGACACTGCGCAACCAACGCCCAAGCCGCCGGTGATTGATCCTGTGATTGATCCGGTGACCAATCCTGTGACCGACCCTGTGACGGTGCCGAAACCCGATCTGATGGCGGTCTGTAACAGCCTTTACGCCGAAGCCAAGAACCTCGATGCCTGTTTTGCCTACCGCGCGTATGTGGATCAGTGCAAGACGCACCCGTTCCGCGCCTTTGGGCAGGGCTATCTGGATAACAAGTGCAAGATTGCCGTGGTTTTGCCGGACCCGCCGACGCCAACGCCGCCCAAACCGGACCCAAAACCGAAACCGCCGGTCGTGGCCAGCTATGTGCCTGAAATGGTGCGGTTGGAATCATGGGTCGATGTCGGAAAATCACCCATTACCGTCGGCCAGTTCCGGGCCTTTGTTCGCGCGACAGGCCATCGCACTGCGAACAGTTGTCGGGCCCATTTCAATAATTGGAACGAGGCTTCGGGGGTCGTTTGGGATCGTCCCGGCTATTCCGCATCGGACTCTCACCCTGTCACCTGCGTCTCTTTTGCCGATGCGATTGCCTACACAAATTGGCTGTCGCGCGACACGGGCCAGCGATACGAGGTCATGCCCTCGAACATCTGGACCAAGATTGCTCTGCAGGCGAATGCCTATTCTGATGCGGTCTGTTCCAACTGCAGCCAACGTGCCTCTGTCCCGCAACGGGTTGGCTCTGCCGGAGGGGCACTGCTGGGTATTCAGGACGCGCTGGGCAATGTCTGGCAATGGATGGGCGATTGCAGCGGCAGCAAATGCGACATGCGGGGCGGCGCCTGGGATACAGCCTCTGGCGATTTGATCAGTCGCAAGTTCAACCGAGACAGGTTCAGCTTTCGCACCAATGCCCTCGGATTTCGTGTTGTCCGCTATCCATAGGTTATGAAACATTTTTTTGATCGGAAAGGTTTCAATTGACGGAATGTCGCCGCAGGTGGTGGATCATTTCGGCATGACGAAAACGGTAAAACCAAAAGGACTTTGTGTGAAACGTATTTGTATCCTTGCGATCTTGGGTTTTCTGTTGGGTCCGCTGGCCGCGGTGTCGCAAGAGTTTGTCGGTTTTGACCGATCCAGCTTTGGGTCGGTGGTTCTGTCCAAGAACCAATCGGCCATTGGCAGCGACATTGACCTTGAAATGGCTGTGGGCAGTTACAACAATGAATCCATCCGCAATTATTCGACTGCCAGCATTTTTGCCAAGATTGGTCTGTCTGTCGGTCGCCTCGATATCCTGACCGACGTGGGGGTCTTTCCCTGCACAGCGTTTATTGTCGACAGAAAATACGTTCTGACCAATTATCACTGTGTGCCGGGCATTCTTGATAACGAGCAAGCCAAGGCGACGCGGATCGAGGCGGTGCAATTTGTTGCCGGATACACCCAGCAGGGCGTCACAGAGGGCACGCGGACGTATTCTGTCAGCCCCACCCCGGTCGAAGCATACGAAGACCTCGATTATGCCCTTCTCGAAGTGTTCGGCAATCCAAGCCAGGACTACGGAATGCTTAGGCTGGCCGCGAATATCGCCGCCGATGGTGATCCGTTCTGGGTCATCGGTCACCCGATGGGCGAGGCGCAGCGGATCAGCCGCGAGAAATGCCGTGCCAATGCGCCGGCTTTGGCCAACGGTCAGTTGTTGCACACCTGTGACACCTTGCCGGGGAACTCTGGCTCTCCGGTGATTGATGCGTCTTTACAGATGGTTGTGGGGCTGCACCACGCGGGATCCAAAAAAGACAGTGTGAATTTTGCGATCCCGATGAAGTCGATCATCGAGCGGTCCAAATTCCTGATGGCGGCAATGGATACGGGGATCGGCGGGCCTGTGACGGCGCCACCTGCTACCACGCCGCCGGTGAACCCGCCCGATTCGACGCCGGATCCGATTCCGGGAAAACCAGAAGTCGCGGATATCTGTGACACTCTCTATTCAGAGGCAAAGACCTACAACGCCTGCTATGCCTACGAGGCCTATGCGCAGCAGTGCCAGTCGCACGCTTTTGTGGGCTTTGCCAAAGGCTATATTGCCAGCAATTGCGGCACTCCCGGTCTTGTCCAGCCGCCTTTGGTGGATAACACGCCAAAGCCGTTGCTGCGTCCGTGGTGTGGCAGCAGCCGCTTGAACCCAACGGAAACCGCGATTTGCGAGGACACCTATCTGGCGGGGCTGGACGAGGATATGTCCTCTGTCTATGCGCAGTATTCGGCAAATTATGGCGATGGGGGGCAATCTGTCTGGCTGCGCACGCAGCGAGACACCTGCGGCGGCAATGTGACCTGTATTGCCAATGCGATGACCCAACGGATCGCCTATTTGCGCCAACCGGTCCAGCCGCCCGTCGTGGTGACGCCACCGACACCGCCCGCACCGCCGCGCGAAACGGCCGGAAATTACCGCCTGTCCCGCACGCAATGCTATGCCACGGTGGCCTCTCGGGCGACAGTCGAAGAGGTGCGCCAATTCATTGTCAGCAGGCTGCCGACCTTTAACAACGTACGCGTGTTCCGGTCGACCAGCGGGTATTACGGGATCACGGTCGGTACGCTGAGCAAGGCCTCGGCGGATGGCCAGATCCAGCAATGGAAAAACGCAGGCCGCGTGCCGAACGATTCCTATTGTCACGATGGCAGCCGCTTTATCGCAGAGCTTGCATGGCGTGAAGGCGCCACCAACGCACCACCTACACGTCCGGTCGCGCCGCAGTGTAACGGAACCGTGATTAACCTCGACCCGATCACGCGATATAACCCCTCTACCGGATTAGGGTTCCTGGCTGTTCGCGATCAACCAAGCGCGCGGCTGGGGAAAAAAGTTACAGAGGTTTATCTTGGAGATCGGGTGCGTGTTTTGGCCCAAAGCAATGGCTGGGCGCAGATCGAGTGCGTCTCGGGCGCGTGCCAATCGCCTTACTATGGAAGAGCCGGGACGATCGGTTGGTCGAACCAAAGATATTTGAATATAAGATGCAACTAGGATGCGGCCCATGCAGCCGTTGACGTGCTAGGAGGAATAATTAATGAAACAGACCGCTTTTCGTGTGATCATCGCACTGGCGGCGTTTGTCGGGGGTCCCGTGATCGCGAACCCGGCCATGCCGCTGCCAAGCGATGCCACCGCTCAGGAAATTTTGGCCTACGACGCCTTGGACAAGCATTGTGCGCGCTGTCACCAAGACGGTGCGCTCAAGACGGGCATGACCACTCCGAAATCTGGATTCGGGCATGTTCTGGACATTCGCCGGCTGGCGCATGATGCGAAATTCGTGGTGCAGGGCGATGCGGTCGGCTCCAAGCTGCACAATGTGATTGGACAGTATAGCTTTCCTGCGATGCCGGATGACTGCACCGAAGACAGCTGTTTTCCGACGCAGGCCGAAAGCGATGCAATTGCAGACTGGATCGTTGGTCTGGCCAATATCGCGCCCCCGCCGCGCCCATATATCCCGCTGTCTGATCTTTATGCGATGGCGCATGCCGATTTGCAGTCGCAGCCCAACAACCGCCACGACCGCATCCGTTATTTCAGCCTGCGCGAAGTGCACAACAACAATAACGTCAGCGACGAGAATTATGCCGGGTATCGCGCCGCGACCATCAAGCTGCTGAATGCGCTTAGCTGGAACCCAACCCCCTACAAGCCAGAGCTGATTGACCCGAACGGCGTTCTGATCCGTGTCTTTATGCCGGATCTGGAATGGGACCACAGCACATGGAACCGGATGGAAATTGCCTATCCCTATGGGATGATTGGTGAAACGGACCTGAATCTATCACAGCTTCAGTATTTGACAGGGTCAAAGACGCCTATTCTGCGGGCTGACTGGTTCGCCAGCACCGCCTCTGTCTCTCCGCTTTACTATGACATTCTGCGCCTGCCCGACACAGTGGCCGGATTAGAGGCCAAGCTGAATATCGACATGAACCGCAATATCCGCAACGAACAGGTTGTGCGCGCGGGCTTTCAGAATTCTGGCGTTTCTGGTCACAACCGTCTGATCGAGCGTCATGCGCTGGGCAGCGGCTTTTTCTGGACCTCTTACGACTTTGCCGGCAGCGCCCAACGTCAAAGCTTTTTTGAATTCCCACTGGGTCCAGCCTCTGCCTATGGCGACGAACTGGCCTTTCATCACGATGGGGGAGAGTCGATCTTTACCCTGCCGAACGGGTTTCACGCCTATTATCTGAACACAGCAGATGGCGTGCGGCTGGATGTTGGTCCGACGTCGATTGTGCGGGACGATGATTACACAGATGGCACCGGCGAAGTGGTCAACGGCATCTCTTGTATGAGTTGCCACTCTAAGGGCATCCGCCTGAACGAGGACAAGGTGCGCGATGTGGCGCTTGCCGATATGTCTCTGTCCCCGGCCCAGCGTCAGACCATCGATGCAATCTATCCCGGTCAGGAAGTCGTGGCCCAATGGATGCAATTTGACACCGATCAGTTCTTTGGTGCGTTGGAATCCGTTGGCATTGAGCCAGCCACCACGGCAGGCGGTCTGGAACCGATCCGCGGTCTCTTTGTCTATCACGTGGACTTTTATATCGACTTTGCCCAAGCTGCCAACGAGCTTGGCATCACCGAGGATATGCTGCGGGCGCGCCTGCCTTTTGTGGGTCCGGAACTGGCCAGCCTGATTGCACGGCTTGACCAATCTCCGATTGCCCGCGACGAATGGGCTGCGGCCTATCCGGTTCTGCTGGAACGTCTGACAGATTACAAACCGATCTATCAGCAGGGCTATGATTATAACGCGAACCTGTCGTATTCGGTGTCCGTGGCGATCGATGACTATCTGCCAAAGCCACCAGTCAATGTGGTCTACAAGCCGGGTGATCCAAACTATGTGGCACCACCGGTCACTCCGACCTATCAGCCGGGTCATCCAAACTACGTGGCTCCGGAAACTCCGACCTACAAACCAGGCGATCCGAACTACGTGCCGCCTGTGGATACGACATATAAACCGGGTGATCCGAACTATGTGGCTCCGGAAACTCCGACCTACAAACCGGGTGATCCGAACTACAAACCTGTGGTGACGGCCGATCCGAACTACAAACCCGTGGCACCCGATTACACTGTCAAACCTGCTCCGGGGTATGTGCAACCTGCCTATGTGCCTAGCGATCATAGCGTCGCCACGCGCAGCTTGCTGACGGTCTACACAGATCAGCCAAGCTATAAGGTGGGTGAGGGCCTGATCGTCTATGTCGAACCCCGTCACGACTGTCGTCTGACGCTGATCAACATCGACGAATATGGCAAAAGCTGCGTTCTCTATCCGCATCCCGGCCTGCCGGACGAGGTCATCAAGGGCGGAACGCAGTTTGTCTTCCCGCCGCGTGGCTCTTTGCGGACCACAAAACCTGGTCTGGAAACGTTGCTTGCCGTGTGTAATGCGTCCAGTGACGCTGTTGCCATCGAACGTCGCGATACATCGCATGTCTCTTGTGATGTCAGCACCCGCGCAAATCCAAATGCCGATGTCACCTATAAGAATGTGGTGAACGAGGTCTTTGCGCTGGATCTGGGCGGTCCGGAAAAGGTGGCCGACAGTGGCGCGACCTACAAGGCGATCAGTACCCATAACCCTGATGTTGCCAAGGCGCAGATCTCTGTGCCTGTCACGGAGTACTAAACGATGAAAAAGACCCTTTATACAGGTCTGGTGGTGGCAGTTCTTGCCACCACCAACACCGCTGCAATTGCCCAGACCGGAGAGGTGTTTATCCCCGGCAGCAGTCCAACTTTCATGCCGACACAGCCCGAAGTGGCGCAAAACCCGCTTGCGGCCTGTCTGGCCAATGCAAATGCGCAGAACTGCTCGAACATCGATATCGACCCCAACAAGGTCGAGTTCGAAAGCTTTTCTGCCGGGCCCGCGATTACCTATGAAACGCTGGTGTTCGATTTGAACGGTGGCGGGGTCGCGACAACAGACAAACCGTCGGATTATACCAGCACGCCAGCGACGCCTCCCGTTGATCCCTATGCGCAAAAACCGGTTGATCCCTACGCGCAACTCGCAAATCCGGACTACGCAAAGGTGGTTGTTGACCCCTATCAAAAGCCGGTCGATCCCTATGCCACAATCTCTCTGCCAGCGGTTGCCATCACGATCGAGTTTGATTTCAACAGTGCCGGTATCCGCGCAGATCAGTATGGCAAACTCAACAGCCTCTCCGAAGCTTTTCGCGACCCGGCCCTTGTGAACGCGCAATTCGCCGTAATTGGCCACACGGATGCGTCTGGGTCTGACTATTACAATTGTGATCTCTCCCTGCGTCGCGCTTCGGAAGTTGCGCGGGCCTTGCGGGCGAATTATGTGAATCTTCCGCTTTATCAGGTTGGATTTGGCGAGAATGTTCTGAAAAACGTCTATGATCCGCGTGCGGCAGAAAACCGTCGCGTGACCTTTCTGAGGCTGCCCGCCGACTATACGCGGGTTCTTCAGACCTCTAAAGCTATCTGCGGTCTGTAAATCCATCCAAAACCACCAAATTGGCGCGGCGATGCAATTGCATTCGCCGCGCCTCTCGTTAATAGGCGTTCCCATGGATCACTTTCTGTACAAAGACGGCATACTGCATGCCGAAGATGTCCCGCTGCCCGAGATCGCGGCCGCTGTGGGCACGCCGTTCTATGTCTATTCCACCGCCACGCTGGAACGGCATTTCAAGCTGTTCGACGAGGGGCTTGCGGGGATGGACCATCTGGTCTGCTACGCGATGAAGGCCAATTCGAACCAAGCCGTGCTGAAAACGCTCGCCGCT
The DNA here is from genome assembly GCA_937901435.1 of uncultured Rhodobacter sp. The sequence goes on from CALGTJ010000514.1 coordinate 9,417, forward strand.
TTGGGCGCTGGCATGGATGTGGTGTCGGGGGGTGAATACCTGCGCGCCCGCGCCGCGGGTGTCCCCGGAGAGCGGATCGTGTTTTCCGGTGTTGGTAAGACCCGCGACGAGATGCGTCTGGCGCTGACGGGGGGGATTCGCCAGTTCAATATCGAGAGCGAGCCGGAAATGATCTGGCTCAGCCAGATTGCCACTGAGATGGGCAAAACGGTTCCGATCACCATTCGCGTAAACCCGGATGTGGATGCAAAGACCCACGAAAAGATTTCGACCGGGCGCTATGACAATAAATTCGGCATCCCGATTTCGCGCGCGCGCGAGGTTTATGCGCAGGCCGCCGCCCTGCCGGGGTTAGAGGTCATTGGAATCGATGTTCACATCGGCAGCCAGCTAGTCGACCTTTCGCCCTATAAAGAGGCATTTCGCCTTGTGGCTGATCTGACCGAGCAACTTCGTGCCGATGGTCATAATATCCGCCGTCTCGACCTCGGTGGCGGGTTGGGCATCCCTTATGAACGCTCGAACGCGTCGCCGCCGTTGCCGATTGAATACTGCGACGTGATCCGCGAAACCGTCGGCCATCTGGGCTGCGAGATCGAACTGGAACCGGGTCGTCTGATCGCTGGAAACGCGGGCCTGATGGTCAGTGATGTGATCTATGTAAAAAATGGCGAAGGGCGCGATTTTCTTATACTTGACAGTGCGATGAACGATTTGATCCGCCCGTCGATGTATGGCTCTTACCACGATATCGTGCCGGTGATCGAGGCGGCGGCGGGGGCCGAACTACACCCCTATGACATCGTTGGCCCGGTCTGTGAATCCGGTGATACCTTTGCAAAGCAACGCATGATGCCGGCCCTGATCTCTGGTGATCTGGTCGCCTTCCGCTCTGCCGGGGCGTATGGTGCGGTTATGTCGTCAGAATATAACACCCGCCCCCTGATCCCCGAAGTTTTGGTGCACGGGGATCAATTTGCTGTCATTCGGGCACGCCCAACCTTTGACGAAATCATCAATCGGGATATCATTCCTATGTGGCTGTGACGCGCAATCGCGTGCGTCAGGCATCTGACAGGGGCTGATGAGCATCGAACCGTTCCAGAATGACGCGCTGAAATCGTTGCGTTGGCCGTTGCGGCTGACGCTGTGGGGTATGTTTGCAGAGTGGATCACACGCGCTTTCTGGCCGTTGTGGTCTGTGTGCCTTGTGGTGATCGCGGCTTTGATGCTGGGCCTGCAAGACATGATGCCGGTTGAGGCTGTTTGGGCTATCGCGGTCGTCGCTGTTATTGCCGCTCTCTCTGCGCTGATCTGGGGCGCGCGCGCCTTTCAGGCACCGCGCCGGCACGAGGCGCTGGATCGTCTGGACCGCACCTTGCCCGGCCGCCCGATTACGGCGTTGGGCGATACGCAGGCGATAGGCTCTGCCGATCCCGCCTCGCAAATGGTGTGGAAGGCGCATGTTGCGCGCATGGCCGCCAAGGTTGCGGATGCACGCGCCGTGGAACCGGACCTGCGCGTCTCTGACCGGGATCCATACGCCTTGCGATTCGTTGCGGTGCTCGCCTTTGCGATGGCTCTGTTGTTCGGTTCTGTTCTGCGCGTGGCGTCGGTGGCAGAGATGGCCCCCGGTGCGGGGGCGAACGCGCTTGCCTCTGGCCCTAGCTGGGAGGGTTGGATCGAACCGCCTGCCTATACCGGCAAGCCGTCGCTGTACCTCAATGACATAGATCAGGCCGCGTTTTCCGTTCCCGAAGCCAGCAAGATCACGTTGCGCCTTTACGGTGAGGTCGGCGCGCTGACGGTGTCCGAAACGGTCTCTGGTCGCATCGGTGAGGTGCCAAGTGCCTTGGAAGACGTGCAGAATTTCGAGGTTATGCAATCCGGCACGCTGACAATCGCCGGTCCGGGAGGCGCGGAATGGTCCATTGAGGTCATCGACGACGCGATCCCGGAAATCACCGCGACCGCAGAGCCAGAGCGCGGCGTCACAGGTGAGATGCGCCAGACCTTCAGCGTCAAGGACGATTATGGCGTGACCGCAGGCCGCGCCGAGATCACGCTGGATCTGGCCGCAGTTGATCGCCGCTACGGCCTGACCATCGCACCAGAGCCGCGCGAGATGATCACGCTTGATCTGCCGATGACCATCTCTGGCAATCGCGCAGAATTCGAAGAAACCCTGATCGAAAACCTAAGTGAGCACCCTTGGGCGACCTTGCCGGTCAAACTGGAACTGTTCGCGCAGGATGCCTTGGGTCAAGAAGGCGCCGCGCCGCCCTCTGCCGTTGTGCTGCCCGGTCGCCGCTTTTTCGATCCGCTTGCCGGGGCCATCGTGGAACAGCGTCGCGACATCCTTTGGAACCGCGAAAACGGCGCGCGCGCTGCGCAAGTTCTGCGCGCGATCAGTCACCGCGCCGATGATATCTTTCGCTCGGAAACCGCCTATCTCAAGCTGCGCGTGGCGCTGCGTCGCCTCGAATTGCTGTCGCAATACAAGGTTATGTCCGCCGAACAGCGTGACGAAATCGCTCAGGCGCTGTGGGATGTGGCGCTGTTGATCGAGGATGGCAACCTGTCGGACGCGCGCGAGCGGCTGCGTCAGGCCCGCGAACGCCTGCAAGAGGCGATGCGGAACGGGGCCACCGACGAGGAAATCGCGGAACTGATGCAAGAACTGCGCGAGGCGATGCAGGACTATATGCAGCAATTGGCGCAGCAGCAGGGCGAAGACGGGCAGGATCAGGCGCAAAACCAGCAGAATTCCCAAGAGATCACTGGCGATCAGTTGCAGCAACTGATGGACCGTCTGCAAGAGCTGATGGAAGAGGGCCGCATGGACGAGGCTCAGGAATTGCTCGACCGTCTGGCGCAGATGATGGAGAATATGCAGGTCACGCAAGGCCAGAACGGTCAGCCGTCTCCGGGTCAACAGGCCATGGAAGGTCTGGCAGACACCCTGCGTCAGCAGCAGGGGCTGAGCGACGAGACCTTTGGCGACCTACAGGAACAATTCCAGCAGCCCGGCGAGGGCCAGCAACCCGGTGAACAACCCGGCGAAGGTCAGCAGCCGGGACAACAGCCCGGCCAGATGCCGGGGCAGGGTCAGCAGCCGGGCCAAGGTCAAGGTCAGGGGCAGGCGCAGAACGGCCAGCCTCAACCGGGGCAGGGCGGTGACCAGCCGGGGATGTCGCAGGAAAGCCTTGCCAACCGTCAGCAGGCGCTGCGCGATGAATTGAACCGTCAGGCCGGGCAAATGCCCGGTGCCGGAACCCCAGAGGGTGACGCTGCGCGCGAGGCTTTGGGTCGCGCGGGCGAGGCTATGGACGACGCAGAAGAGGCGCTGCGTCGGGACGATCTGGCAGGCGCGCTTGATAACCAGTCCGAGGCGATCGAGGCCCTGCGCGACGGCATGCGCAATCTGGGCGAGGCCATGGCACAGCAACAGCAGCAAGAGGGCCAGCAGGGCGACGGCATGGGGCAGGCTCAGGCAGGGCGCGAACGCGACCCCCTGGGCCGCGAGCCGGGGGCAAATGGCCAGATCGGAACGGATGAAAACCTGTTGCAAGGCGATGACGTCTATCGTCGTGCGCGCGAGTTGCTGGATGAAATCCGCCGTCGCTCTGGCGATCAGACCCGCACCGAAGAAGAACTGGATTACCTGCGCCGCCTGCTGGAACGGTTCTAAACCTCTTCCTGTTCGGGGGCCCCTGGTAGAGCGTTCTCTCAGGCCGTTGCGTTGTGGGAATACACCCTGTCATCATGCAGGGGCGCCCTTTGTATGGGCTGTGATCTGATCCTGAAAATATAACCAATGTGTAAGCGTTGGCTGGAGCTCACCTGTTTCTGATTTTGGGCATCTGCCATTTGGT
>CALGTJ010000515.1 GCA_937901435.1 uncultured Rhodobacter sp.
CGATCAAAGACGTCTGGATCTCAGGACAGCCCATCCAGAACGGCGCGCTTGGCTATCACTTGCGTCCCGGCGGGCATGACATGCTGCCCTATGACTGGGCGCAATTCCTACGTTTCCTCAAGACACTTTAAGTAAACCGCACCGACAGGCTTTCAGCGAACAGCCCGTTCTTACGCAATTTCCCCTTTGGTCCCGGCGCGCGGCGCAGACCGGGACGTTTCAGCAGGGGCTTCAAGATCAGATGCAGACAGGCGCGGTTGATGTGCAGGCCAAAACATTCGTGCAGCCCGTGCCCAAAGTTGATGTATTGATCCTCCGCCCGCGCGGCATCAAAGCTGCTCGGGTCCGGCACGTGGCGTTCATCCATCATCGCCGAGGCAAAGCTGGCGATGACATTTGCGCCCTTTGGCACGCGGCAGGCGCGCCTTTCGCCCTGTGCAATCTCGTACGCCCGCGTGGCAATCCGCGGCAGGCCGGGGGCCAGCGGATCAAAGCGGATCGCCTCTTGCACGATCTGCCACAGCAGGTCGTCGTCATCGGCCTGCGCAGCGGCCACGGCGGCCTTCAGCGCATCTGGATGGCGCAGCAATTGTTCCAGCGCCTGCGGGACCACCATGGGCCATTGCGGCGGGCCGCCGATCACCATGCACATGATATTCGTGCGGATCTCGTCGTCACTATAGCCGGGTTCGCCTGCCGCCTGCCGGGTCAGACAGCGGGTCATGACGTCGTCTCTGCCCAATCCCTGCGCCTTTCGACGCGCGATTTCCGCCGCCACATGGGCGCGAAAGGCAGGGGCGATGACGTTGACCTGCTGCATCAGATCCGTGTCGCTGGTCGATCCCATAAAGACAAATTCGAACAGCCGCGTGGCCCAGACATCCAGATGACCGACCTCGGGTTCCGGAACACCGAAATACCCCGCCAGCACCTCGAACGCGAGGGGGCGCACCAAGTCTGCGACCACCTCAAGGCGACCATCCGCCGCCTCGACAAGCGCCTCTGCCCGGACCTCGACCTGCTGCACCAGATCCGGCAGATCAGAGGACACCACCACGTTGCGCATCGCCCCCAGAGCAGAGCGGTATTCAACGCCATCCGGCAGACCCAGAATAAAGGGCTGATCCTTGGTGACGAGGTCCAGCTTTTCCCGGTAAGGGACCATGAACGCCTCGTCGGTGTTGAAAACCTCGATCACATCGTCATAGCGCGAGGTGATCACTGTGTTGCCCAGTTTCAGGATCGGTTTGAACCGGCGCAGCAGGCAGAACACAATCGGCGCGGCCGAGATCGCGGTTTGCATCAGCCAGCCTTTGATCCCCGACGGTCGCGGGCGCAAGACCTGTGTCGAGGTCAGGATGTCTGCCGTGTCACTGTGGGATGCGTTCATCTCTGCGACCTTCATATTCTGCAATTTCAACCATCAATAGCGGCGCGCGCGCCAAATGCGCCCGGCAACTCAAAGTATTTACGAATCGTTCAAATACACGTCTGACTTTAGCACGGCCCAAGCAGTGTTGTCAGCGATGGCGAAAAAGAGCCTAGCCCGACAACCCCAGCACCCCCAGAACCTCGGTGACCAGTTCTGCGCGGTTTTCGCGGGTCAGCGTCGCGCAATGGGGTTGCAGCACCACATGTTCCAATCGGGCAAATCGCGGATCGGGGGTGGGTTCGGCTTCGAACACGTCCAGCCCGGCCCCCGCGATCCCGCCGGTTTCCAAGGCATTGATCAGGGCCGGCTCATCTACAACACTCCCGCGTGCCACATTCACCAGAAACCCGTCTGCCCCCAACGCCCCGAGCACGGGCGCATTGACCAGATGCCGGGTCGCCGGGCCGCCAGAGCAGGCAAGGATCAGAATATCCACCTCGCCTGCCAATAGCCGCAGATCCGGCTGATAGGCCCAAGTCACATCCGGCTTGGCGTTTGGCCCGGTATAACTGATCGTCATCCCCAATCCGGACAGCATCTGCGCGATGGACCGCCCGATCTTGCCCAGCCCAACAATCCCCACCCGCTTGCCTGACAGGCGTGTCGAGGGGTCCGCACGCCGCTCGGCCCAGGCCCCGCTACGGACATGGGTGTCATTCGTCACCACCCGGCGCAACAGGGCAAAGACCAGCGCCACGGCCATTTCCGCCGTATCCTGCGTCATCAGATGGCCCGTGTGGTGAAACGCAATCCCGCGCCGCTCAATTTCGGCAAAGTCGAACCGATCCAGCCCGGCCCCGCAACTGACGATCTTTTCCAGCCGGGGCAGGGCGTCCAGCATCTGCTTTGACGCGCCATTCATCGCGCTGGTCAGGCCAAGCGTGATCTGCGCGGCGTCCTCTGGCGTGACCTCGGACAGCAGGATCAGGTCAGACCGCTGCGCGACGGCAGTCGGCACCTGTGGTGGCAGGTTTCCGAACAAGGCTATCTTTGGGCGGGCATTGGGGTGGGCAGGTGTTGGCATTCAAGGCGATCCAGAAAAGGGTATCATGCAGCAAGCTTGGCACAACGCCCGCCAAAGCAACAGCCCGGAACGCCTGATCAGAACACCCGCCGTCCTTCGCTCCACGTTTCTTTCAGCACCGGAAAATCTTCCATCGTGGCAAAGCGGATCAGATCGGCGCGCTTGCCGACCTGCAACACGCCGCGATCCTCCAGCCCGACCTTGCCGGCGGGATTGGCGCTGACCGTGGCAATCCCGCGCGCCATGTTGCCCCAGATCCGGCCCAACTGCACCGCCGCCATCAACAGGCCAGCAGGCACATAATCGGACGACAGGATATCCAGCCGATCCAGATGCGCCAACTCCTGCGCGGCCACATTGCCCGAATGTGACCCGCCCCGGATCAGGTTGGGCGCGCCCATGATCGTGGCAATGCCATGGGCGTGACAGGCATGCGCCGCCTCAACCGTCGTGGGAAATTCCGCCAGCGTGATCCCATAGCCATGGCTGGTGCGCACCTGCTCTGCCGTGGTGTCGTCATGACTGGCCAAGGTCGCACCATAGCGTGTGGCTGCCGCAGCCGTCGCCGCCTCGTGCAGCACGCCAAACCGGTCCTGCAAGCGATAGAGAAAGTCGATGTACTCGCGAAACTCCTGATCGCCAAAGCTGTGCTTTCCGCGCACATAGGCCTCGAATTTGCTCACGTCTCGAAACTGCCGCTGCCCCGGCGTGTGGTCCATCATTGACACGATGCCAACCCTGTCCTCGGGGCCAAATTCGTCCAGCTCTTCGGCCAGGGTCTCTGAACAGATCTCGGCCCGCAGATGCAGGTGATGAGAGATCCTCAGCGCCCCCGCCTTGCGCATCGCCAGAATTTCGTCCGCCATGCGCCGGGCATATTTGCCGTAGGTCTTGCGTTCCCCGGAAATGATGGACCCCACCCGGATCGCATCATACACCGTTGAAATGCCGGTCCCGGCCAGTTCCCGGTCGTGGGCCATGATCGCCGCGCGAAAGGGCCAGTCAACCTTGGGGCGCGGGGTCAGGTGGCGCTCCAGATTGTCAGTGTGCAATTCCACCAGACCGGGGGCAAGGTAATTCCCCTCCAGATCCACCGCGCCTGTCGGCACCGCAGAACCGCTGTCGATCCGTGTGATCACACCGTCCTGCATCTGCAACGATCCATGGATCACCTCATCGGCCAGGAACAATCGGGCATTGGCGAGCGTTATTGGGTCTGTCATGTCAGTGTCACGCTGTCTTGGCAGTAAACAACCACCGTTGGGGGGATCAGATGTTCGAACGTTATGCGATTTTCTACACACCACCGGCGGGCATGCTGGCAGAGTTCGGCGCGCTTTGGCTGGGCTGGGACAGCGCCACGGGCAAACCTGTCGCCCAACCGGATGTTGCCGGCCTGGATGTGTCCGCGATCACCGCGACACCGCGCAAATATGGGCTGCATGGCACGCTCAAGGCGCCGTTCCGTCTGGCCGGATCTTTGGAGGCCTTGCAAGACACCGCCGCGACCTTTGCCGGTGCCCAGTCGCCTGTCCCTCTGCACCAGATGACCCTGCGCCATGACCACGGCTTTGTCGCCCTGCGCCCGATGGGGGATGTGACCGCCCTGACCGCCTTTGCCGCTGACATCGTGCGCGCCTTTGATCCGCACCGCGCCCCGCTGAGCGAGGCTGACATCGCGCGCCGCCGCAAATCCCCGCTCAGCCCGCGTCAGGACCGGCAGATGCTTGATTGGGGTTATCCGTTTATCTTTGACGATTTTCACTTTCACCTGACGCTCTCTGGCCGTCTTAACGCGCAAGCCGGGGCAGAGGTCATCACGGCATTGGACCCGCTGTTGACACCGCTCGTCCCCGACCCGATGAGGATCGAGGCCATCACCCTGATGGGCGAGGACGGCGCGGGCATGTTTCACCAACTGCACCACTACGCCCTGACCGGATAAAGCCGCGCCAGCACCGTTTGGACGGTCTGCTCTAACGCGCCGGAATTGTCGATCACGTGATGGGCGACCCCCTCTGGCATGGCGAAATCCGCGCGGTCCAGACGCTTTTCAATCTCTTGCCCGCTCTCGCGCCCCCGAGCGGCCAGCCTCGCGGCCAAAGCATCGCGGTTGGTGGTCAGCAAGATCACCTCGACCCGCACAAACCGCGCCTGCGCCTCTGGCAGGGCCGCGCGCGACAGGTTCGCCAGCACATCCTTGTCCGCTGCCAGATCCGCATCGACCGCCTTGGGGATCGCATACATCATCCCATGAGCAGGCCAGCTTAGCGCGAATTCGCCAGACTCTTGGCGCTTGGCAAACTCTGCCGCATCAACCCCGTCAAAATCCTCGCCCCCCGCATCGCCGGGCCGCGTAATCACCCGCCGCGCCAGCACAAGGCGCGGATCGGCAGCCACCAAGGCCGCCATCACGCTGTCCTTGCCCACACCAGACGGTCCGCAAATGGCGATGAACCGTCCACTCATGCGGCAAGGCTGGGGGTGAACTGCGTCACGTCCAACTGCCGGTCACAAATCCCGTCGCGCGCCGCGTGGTCGTGGAAAATTCCGATGATCGCCGCCCCTCGCGCCTTGGCCTCTGTAATCATCGCCAGCACCGTGGCGCGGTTGGTCGGGTCAAGACTTGCCGTCGGCTCGTCCAGCAACATCGCCGGATAGGGAAAGGCGAACCCGCGCGCGATATTCACCCGCTGTTGCTCTCCGCCCGAAAACGTCGTCGGGCTTAGCGCCCACAGCCGTTCGGGAATGTTCAACCGCGCCAGCAGGGCCTGCGCCTGTTCCAACGCCTCCTCGCGCGGCGTGCCGGTGGCCAGCAAAGGCTCTGCCACCACATCCAGCGTCGAGACGCGCGGCACGACCCGCAGGAACTGGCTGACATAGCCAAGCGTGCGACGGCGCAGCGCAATGATCTCTCGCGGGGCGGCCGTGGCCACATCCACATCGCCCACCATGATCTTGCCCGAGGCGGTCAGGTAGTTGCCGTAAATCATCCGCATCAGCGTGGATTTCCCCGCACCAGACGCCCCGACCAATGCCACACATTCCCCCGCCTTCACATCCAGCGAGGCCCCTGCCATCACCGGAATAACCGCCGCGCCCTGATTGTGCAGGGTAAAGCTCTTTGTGACATTCTCTACATGGATCATTTGCTTAACACCCTGTTAATGTTTGGAAAATGTTTCGCGCGCGAAACAAATCAGACCTGCAACACCGACGAGACCAGCAGCTGCGTATAGGCGTGTTGCGGATCGTCCAGCACCTGATCGGTCAGCCCCGTCTCGATCACATGCCCGTCCTTCATCACCATCAACCGATCCGCCAGCAGCCGCACCACCGCCAGATCATGGGTGACGATGATCGCGCTCAGCCCCATTTCCCGCACCAGCCCGCGCAGCAGATCCAGCAAGCGCGCCTGCACACTGACATCAAGACCGCCCGTCGGTTCATCCATGAACACCAACCGTGGCCCCGTCACCAGATTGCGCGCGATCTGCAACCGCTGCTGCATGCCGCCGGAAAAAGCGGTGGGGCGGTCGTCAATGCGGTCTTCGCTGATCTCGACCCGCCCCAGCCAGTCAATCGCCTTGTCCCGGATCTCTCCGTAATGGCGCGCATTCACCGCCATCAGACGCTCGCCCACATTACCGCCCGCACTGACGTTCATGCGCAGCCCGTCACGCGCATGTTGATGGACAAAGGCCCAATCGGTGCGCGCCAGCATCCGCCGTTCCGGCTCGCTCATCGTCACGGTATCGCTGAGGCCCCCGACGCGCATGTCAAAGCGCACAGCGCCGCAATCCGGCGCCAGATGCCCGGCCAGACAGTTCAGCAGGGTCGACTTGCCAGAGCCACTTTCCCCCACGATCCCCATCACCTCTCCGGGATAAAGATCAAAGGACACATCGGCGCAGCCAATCCGCGTCCCGTAAAATTTCCCAACGTTCTCAACCTGCAAAAGGGGGGTCATGCCGCATCCTCCTCATAGGGCACACCCTGCGCGCCCACATGCCCGGCGCGACGCCGAGTCAGGCAGTAATCCGTGTCCGAACACATGAACATCCGCCCGCCCTCGTCATCCAC
>CALGTJ010000516.1 GCA_937901435.1 uncultured Rhodobacter sp.
CGCGCGCCGCCGAAGCCGCCTTTGGCCGGGGGCTGATCGCAGAAGAGGCAATCCGCTGGGCCGATGCGTCGGGGCACTATGCAAGGTCGGCGAAACTATCCGATAGTTTTGAGCGTTTCTATAAGGCGGCAAATTTTGCTTGGAAAAGTGGTGATCATAAGTCCGCTCTGCACTTCAGCACAGAAATGCTGGATGCGGCGCGACGCGATGATGATCCACTTGTCTTGGCCCAAGGGTTAGATCGACAAGCAACCTACCTCCAATGGTCGGGGAATTACAAAGCGGCGGAACCGTTGTTTCGAGAGGCTTTGAGTCTTCGTCGTGCTTTACTCACAGACAATGATGAAGCGGTCGCTGAAAGCCTCAACAACCTCGCGTTATTGCTGCAGGACACCGGGTGCTACGGTGAGGCAGAGCCTCTCCACCGTCAGGCTCTGAAGATCCGTGAGGAGACCCTTGGCGTGGATCATCCGGATTATGCGCAAAGCCTCAACAACCTCGCTTTTTTATATTCCGATTTGAAACGCTATCCAGAGGCGGTGGAGTTGATGGAGCAGGCCTTGCAGATCAGGATGAACGCTTTGGGGCCAGAGCATCCCCATACGATCAACTCTCAAAACAGTCTCGACAATATCCGAAAAGCCATGCAATGACACAGATGATCGGTCATAATCAGGGGCCAGAGATGGAGGGCGTGGCGTGGCGGACGCGCTGTTGGTCTGTGGCGCGGCGTCAGTTGTTGCCGAGCTTGCCCATAGAGGTGCTGCGCCGTCGGGTGCGCCGCGCCAAAGAGGTGGGGCTGGATTACAAGACCTACGCCACGCTGCGCGCCACCAGTGGGCGGGATATTCTGGCGATCCTGTTTTCCACCAACGCGTTGCGCCTGATCCGTGCAGAACAATCGCTGGGTCCGGAATGGGCCGCAAAGCTGGCCGCGATCAAGGACACGCAGCGGCGCGCGCTGACGATTGCGCCGCTGACGCCTGCCAGTCTGGAACGGATCGTCGCGGCCCCGGACGCTGTGCTCGACAGTGCGGCGGCGGCGCCTTTGGTCCATGCAAGCTGGTCACAGGCGGCGCGCGACATGGACGCGGCGCGCCCGGTCGGGATGCCTGCGGACGCGCTGTTGCTGGTGGGCGATACGGCGCTGGAACGGGAGTGGTCCACGGCGGGCAGGCTTGCCGGATACGTTACCGCCGCGCGTTTCTTTACCAACGCGACCCGATGACGCTGGTGTCCGGGCCTCGCTTGCGATAGATCGCGCGGCGTGGATCAGGAGACTTCGATGGCCGACGCACCCGAGACAGACTACAATGACGCGATTTCGAGCATTGACGAGATCCTTGACGATGCTCGTAATGGACGCATGTTTATTCTCGTGGACCATGAGGACCGCGAGAACGAAGGCGATCTGGTCATTCCGGCGCAAATGGCGACGCCTGAGGCGATCAATTTTATGGCGATGCACGGTCGCGGGCTGATCTGTCTGACCCTGACCAGCGAGCGGATCGACGCGTTGGGGCTGCCCTTGATGGCGTCCTATAATTCGTCGCGCCATGAAACGGCGTTTACCATTTCCATCGAGGCGCGCGAGGGCGTGACCACGGGGATCTCTGCGCAGGACCGCGCGCTGACCGTGGCTGTGGCCATCGATCCGACCAAAGGCTCTGCCGAGATTGCGACGCCGGGGCATGTGTTTCCGCTACGTGCGCGCGATGGTGGCGTGCTGGTGCGCGCAGGTCACACAGAGGCGGCGGTTGACATATCGCGGCTGGCTGGGTTGAACCCCTCGGGCGTGATCTGCGAGATCATGAAGGAAGACGGCACGATGGCCCGTCTGCCCGACCTGATCGCCTTTTCGCAACGCCACGGGATCAAGATCGGCACCATCAGCGACCTGATCGCCTATCGCCGTCGTCATGATAATCTGGTCAAGATCACCAGCGAAACCACGGTCGAATCTGAATTTGGCGGCGTTTGGCAGATGCGGATTTACACGGACGAGACCCATGGCTCTGAACATATCGTGCTGATCAAGGGCGATTTGTCGGGTGATGATCCGGTGCTGGTGCGCATGCACACGCTGGACCCGCTGCTGGATGTGGTCGGGCTGGGTGGCGCCGGGCGTTCGAACGAATTTGGCAATGCGATGCAGTTGATCGCAGAGGCGGGGCGCGGTGTACTGGTGCTGCTGCGCGACACGCAGAACAAGCTGGTAATGGAAGACGAGGCCTCGCCGCAAACCCTGCGCCAATACGGTCTGGGCGCGCAGATCCTGTCGTCGCTGGGCCTGTCACGCCTGACGCTCTTGACCAATTCGCCCACGCCCAAAGTTGTGGGTCTTGACGCCTATGGCCTGTCCATCGAGGGCACACAGACAATTCCAAAGGAATAAATGATGGCTCAGTCAGAAACCCATTACACTCTGCCTCTGCCAGAGTTCGACCGCCCGGTGAAACTGCTGATCGTGGTCGCGCCCTACTATAAGGACATCGCGGATCAACTGGTGCTGGGCGCACGGACCGCGATAGAGGCCGCAGGGGCCGTGCATGAAACGGTCGAAGTGCCCGGCGCGCTCGAGGTGCCGCAGGCAATTGCGCTGGCCCATCGCCTGAGCAATTTTGACGGCTACGTCGCGCTGGGCTGTGTGATCCGGGGCGAGACGACCCATTATGACACGGTCTGCAACGACAGTTCGCGCGCGCTGAGCCTCTTGGGCTTGCAGGGCTGCGCGATTGGCAACGGCATCCTGACGGTCGAGACCAAGGCGCAGGCCGAGGTGCGCGCCGAGGCTGTTGGGCAAAACAAGGGTGGTGGCGCGGCGGCAGCAGCGCTGCACCTGATCGCACTCGCCCGGCGCTGGGGCTCGCCCAAAGGGGGGCTGGGGTTCAAGCCCTCGTCCGAAAGTTTCCAGATCGCAGGCCGGGCCGACATCGCATGAGCCCTTCTGACATCACCCCGCCCAGCAAACGCGAAATGAAATCCGCCTCGCGCCTCTATGCGGTGCAGGCGCTGTTTCAGATGGAATCGAGCGGGCAGACCGTCGAGACCATTCGCACAGAGTTCGAAGATCACCGGTTCGGTGCGAATTACGATGGCGACGAATTTATCGAAGGCGACGTCAAACACTTCCGCGCCGTTCTTGAGGGGGCTGTGAACTATCAGGCCAAGATCGACCAAGCCACGGATCGCGCGCTTGTCGCCAAATGGCCCATCGCACGGATTGACCCGACATTGCGCGCGCTGTTCCGTGCCGCGGGGGCCGAATTCGTCGATAGCGCAACACCGCCCAAGGTGGTGATCAACGAATATGTAGATGTGGCAAAGGCGTTTTTCCCCGAGGGCAAAGAGTCAAAATTCGTCAATGCCGTGCTGGACCACATGGCGCGCGAGGCCAAGCCAGAGGCGTTTTAGGGCCGACCCGCCCAAACATCAGGGTCCGGCAGAGGGCCTTTGGCCGATCTTTCTGGCTTTACTCGATAATCTCTGTCGCCAGCGCGTAGCGTTCCAACTCTTCGGGGATCAGGATGTAGATCTCTTGCGGTGGGGTCGCCAGCGCGTGCTGCATCAGGCGAAGGTCCACGCCCATGGCATCCAGATACTCCATCACCTCCCCCTGACCGCGCTGGATATCCTCGATGGCCAGAAACGCGGGCAGCACCGTGCTTTCGCCGTAGGAATGCTGGTGCACACCCACATAGGCGTCCTTGTGGACCTGCCGCGCGACACCAGAGGCCAGAATATAGGGGCAGGCGGACAGACAGACCAAACCCGCCGTGACCCGCGTGGTGGCCTCTGCCGCGCGCAGGCGTTTGCCGATGGCCAGCGCGTCGGTGACAGAGCCCCCTGTGCTGTGCAATTCCACAAAGGCGGGGATGTCGCGGGTCACTAGCCAGTCGTCAAACCGCGCAGCGTCGTTCTCGGCAATTGCCCCGGTCAGGCGCAGGATGTCACCGTCGATTCCGAACACCAGCCGAGACGGCATATCGCCGGTATCCGGCGCAGAGGGGCCGCTAGGGGCATGTTTGCGATCATACAGACGCCGCTGATCGCCGGGCAGCACGGGCTGCGTCAGGCGCGGTGCGTCGGGGGCCGACAGGGCCAAGCGGGGCAGGACGCGGGCGATGTCGCTGCCGAACAGGAACATGGCGATTCCCAGTTGCAGCATCAGGATCAGCTTGATCCCCCCCGCCGTGGTCAACCCGCGCTTTTGCGCCGCAGGCTCAGTCATCGCCCGTCGCCTTGAAGGGTTTGATATTTGACGGAGGCTCGGGTTGCGGTGGAACGGGTGCTGTGGGCGGGCGGTGCAGGGCGGCCTCGACCTCTTTCACTGTTTCCAAGGCGGCGCGGAACTCTGTCATGGTCAGCAAATCCTCGGTACCCGCGCGCCCGCGTCCCTGACGAATAGCGGCCTGAGTGATCGCAACGATAAAGACCAGCACCATGGGCAACAGGTCGATGGCGATGGCCCCGGCCCAGCTTGGCACAAAGTTTTCCGCATAAAGGATCACCGCATCGGCGGCGGAAATCGGCGTATAGGTGGTGTCGGTGGCGGCAGGCATGGCGATAACAGCCTCGGCAGCCATGCGCAGCGTGTCTGCCCGCTGGCCAAGCACTGTCAGTACTGCGGTGACCGTCGCCTGTTGTTCGCCGCGCAGGCTTTCCAGTTCGGGCAGAACGACAGAGGCGGACAGGTCCTGTGCGGCGCGCGCGACCAGTTGCGCCACTGACAACTGGCGCATGGTGGTGATAAGCCCGGCAAGTCGCACCGCCTCTTCGGAAAACAGGACAGAGCGCGCCTCGACCGGGCCGGGTTCAACCGTAAGCGAGCGCATCCGGCTAAGGATTTCATTGCCCTCCGCAAAGGCGCGGTCGACCAGCGGTGCCTGACTGGCGATCTGGGTTTCCAGCGCGCGCAGTTCAGATGTTTTCTGCGTCAGCACCCTAAATACCGCCCCGCGCCCGGCGAGGCCGGACAGATCGCCTGTGGCCTCTTGCTCGCTCAGATCCTCAAAGCTCTGGCGCACGCGGGCCACGTCCCGTTCCAGCCCCTGTGCGGAAATGGCGATGGTGTGCGAGCGTTCCAGCGAGGCCTGATAGCGCTGCACGGTCTCTGCGAGATGCTGCTCGACTGCTGCGGCCCCCGCCAGCGCAGCGGCGTTCAGCCAACTTGACATGGCAATGATCGCCAAGGACCCCAGCAGCATCGACAAGACCAGCCCGATGCGCGCACCAAGCGTACGCACGGCAGGCAAGAGGCGCATCAGGTAGGACCAAAAGACAAAAATCCCGACCGAGACCGCGATGGAATAGGAAATCGCCGCAAAAAAGCTGAGCGCGCCGTTGTCATCCAGCAGCGACGAGACGCCAAGGTAGGTGTAAATGCCTGACGCAACGGCCAAAACGGCCAGCGCGGCAGAGGTGAAACTGTCGAGCCACGCCAAATGCCCCTCAAGCTCTTGTGCGTAACGCAGGCCTTGTTGCTCTGCCCGCGACAGTCGTTTCTCTGGTTCCACGGTCATCCCCCCATCCGCTGCTCCCTCAATATAGGGTCAAACGCCGCAGAGGGCAGAGGAAATTCGATTGTTCAGGGTGTTTACGGCAGAGACTTGCCCGAGATGGCGTCAAGACGACCGACCCCAACAGGGTCAGTCGCCGATATAAGTGACGAAACCACCGACAAACGTGGAGGTTGTGAATTCCGATGAGCCTGAGTTTACAGGTGGGCGCCAGGTAAGTGGACCAGGATCCAAACAGAGCCAGCTCCCTCGGAAGTGATTAAGGCCACTGGAATATGACCTCGTAACAGGAAGGGCAGTAACGTCCACACACACATAGGCCTCGCTTGGGGCTACGGCAAGGGGTTTGACGTCGCGTGATGACGGGATGCGTGATGATGAGAGGGCTTGATTTTTGTTCACGACTTGTTCATGTTTGTCGCCATGCCCGACGACGTCCAACCTCTTGCCCTGAAACCCGGCCAGCTTTTGGCCCGTGGCGTCTGTCGTCACCTGCTGGCGCATGACTTCGTCAGTGTCGAGGAACTGGTGCCAACCTCTGGCCTGCGGGTCGATGTGATGGGGCTTGGACCCAAGGGCGAAATCTGGATTATCGAATGCAAGTCCAGCCGTGTGGATTTTCAAAGCGATTCTAAATGGCAGGGCTATCTGGAATGGTGTGATCGCTATTTCTGGGCTGTGGACGCGCATTTCCCTACTGAACTCTTGCCCGACGAAACAGGCCTGATCATCGCTGACGCCTATGACGCCGAGATTATCCGCATGGGACCAGAGACCAAACTGGCCGCAGCGCGGCGTAAGGTGATGATGGCAAAATTCGCCCGCCATGCCGCCCGGCGCTGGCACATGGTGCGCGATCCGGGGCTGGTTTTCCCGTTTCAGCCCTAGAGTTTGACCATCAGCGTTTGGACATTGACCGCGCGCGGGCCACAGCGGCCAGGATTTCTTCGGCGATTTCTTCGGCTTCTTCCGGCTCGAAATCCATCGGCACCTCGATCCCATCGCCCTCTACATAGATTCGCACCATCCCCTGACTGGTCGGACCGATCTGTAGATTCGCCGTGATCTCGCTTTCCTTGTCGATGCCCATTGGTCGTCTCCCCTGCCTTGCGGATTGTCAGCTAGCGCCTTGTGCCCCTATCTGCAAGGCATTCCAGAGTTTGCGAGCAATCCAACAAACCTGACATCTTGCGCGTTGACCCTCTTGCATTTGCGCCCGGTGAGCGGTATTCGGGCTCCGATGCCGCCTTAGCTCAGTTGGTTAGAGCACTGGTTTGTGGAACCAGGGGTCCCCCGTTCAAGCCGGGGAGGCGGTACCATCCCCCTTTTATATGCTCACCCCCTGCGATGGTTGACGTTGCGCAACTCTGGTATTGAGCTTAGCCTCTGCCCGATATTCAAAGCGCGGGACAAGATGGCAGAGCAAATCGGGCGCATGACCCTTTGGGGGATCGAGGTTTTCGTCGCGATCGCCGAAGAATCCTCTATCTCGGCGGCGGCGCGCCGGCTTGGGGCCAGCCCCTCTGCCGTCAGCCAGCAATTGACCAACCTCGAGGCGGGCCTTGGCACCGCCCTGCTCAATCGCAATGAACGCCCGATGAGCCTGACGCCTGCGGGCAACCTGTTTCTGCGGCGTGCGCAAACCATGCTGAACGAAGCGGCGCGGGCGCGGGCGGAACTGGCCTTGCAAGACCCCTCTGTACTAACCCGCCTGCGTCTGGGGATGATCGAAGATTTCGATGCCGATGTAACCCCGCGTTTGTTACGCGATATGGCGGATGAAATGACGGGGTGCCAATTTCAACTGGAAACCGGTGCGTCGCACAGGCTGATCGACAAGTTGGACAGTCGCGGGCTGGATGTGATCGTTGCCGCCGACATGGGGGCAGAAGCCGATTGGATGGAGGTCCACCCAATCCTGAGCGAGCCGTTTCTGGCCGCCGTTCCGCGCGGCACCGTGCCCGCAGGGCGGGATCCGCTAGAGGTGCTGCGCACGATCCCCCTGATCCTTTACACAGAGCGTCACCACATGGGCCGTATGATCGCGGCGCATCTGGCCCGCCAGAACCTGACCTTGTCGCACCGCTTTGAACTGGACAGCTATCACGCGATCATGGCGATGGTCGCCGCTGGTGCGGGCTGGACGATTCTGACCCCGCTTGGCTTTTTGCATGCGCATCGCTTTCGCGAGGCGGCAGATGTCATCCCACTGCCCTTTGCACCGCTCTCGCGCACCATTTCTCTGACGGCGCGGCGCGGCGTGATGCAGGATATCCCGACCCAAATGGCCACAAAACTGCGGCCATTGTTGCAGGATATGGTCGTCACGCCAGCCTTGCACCGGATGCCGTGGCTGGCAAAGACGTTGTGTGTCAGCCGCTGAAAACGGCTTCGCGTTAGGGCGTTACGTTACGTTCCGTAGGCCAGCATTGCGCCCTTGACGTCGTCTGCGGCTCTGGTCAGGGCAGTTGCGACCACATCCAGCTCTGCGTGCGTCAGCCGTGCGGGCAGGCGGGCATCACAGGCGCGCATCAGCATCTCGCGGGTCTGGGGCAACTCTGGCACGTCGCCCAGAAACTGCCAGTTCCAGAAGGCGCGCGCGTTGTCCTCGCTCAGCCCGAAAATCTGCACTTTCACGCCCCGCGCGGCCGCCGCTTGTGCAAAAGCACGGGCCTCGTCGTCCGAAAAATCGACCAGATTGAACTGGATCGAATCCGGTGCCCGCTCTTCCGGGGCCAAAGGCGGGGGCACATCCAACCAGGGGGAGTCGTTAAGAAGATCGGCAGTATAGTCGTGGTTGCGCCGCCCGTCGCTGACCCGGCAGGCAATCTCGCCCAGTTGAGGCCGCACCACGGCCGCTGACAAATTGCCAAGCCGGGTATTGTAGAGCGGCAGCTTGTTTTGCCAAAAGGTGAACCGGTCCTGCAAAACGAGATGCTTTTTCCAGTTGTGCTCATAAGCCCCCGACATGATAACAGCGCGCGCGATGATATCCGCGTCATCGGTGATCAAAATGCCGCCCTCGCCCGCGTTCAGCAGTTTGTAAGACTGAAAACTAAAGCAGCCGATCTTGCCAATCGTGCCAATGTTTCGCCCGTGCCACTTGGTGCCAAGTGAATGCGCTGCGTCCTCGATCACCGGCAGGCCATTGGCCTCTGCCAGCTCCATGATTGCGTCCATATCGCTGGTGTGTCCGCGCATATGGCTGATCAGAATGGCCTTGATGTCAGGCGTCAGTTTGGCGCGTAAATCGTCGATATCGATGCGGTAGTTGTCCTTGACCTCGACCAGAACCGGGACGCAATCCGCATGAACCACGGCAGAAGGGACAGCGGCAAAGGTAAAGGCTGGGATCAGAACCTTGGCCCCACGCGGCAGGTCCAACGCCTTGAGCGACAAAAACAATGCCGCCGAACAAGAGGCCACGGCCAGCGCATATTTTGCGCCCATGGCTGCGGCGAACTCTTTTTCCAACAGCGCCACGGGGCTGTCATCGGCACTAGTGTAGCGAAACAAATCGCCCGACTGCATCAGCCGGTCAATTTCTGCCCGCGCACCCTCTGGGATGGGTTCTGCGTTATAAACATCAGGGGCAAGCGTCATCTTTTCACCTTATCCGAAGAGTCTGTTCGGGAAACCTGTAAATGTCTGCTGCGAAAAAAGCGAGCCTAAAGTGGCTTGCTCTGCGATTTGGCCCATTTTTTGCTCAATTGCCCCCTGAGTAAGACGACTTTGCCCCGGTAATCTTGGTCAAAATACTCTTGGGAACGTCGTGAGGGGGGAGGTCTGAAGGGGCTGGGCCCCTCCAGCCTGTCGGATTGCGCCCGCAATTCGAAATCAGGAAATGCTCAGACCCCAATCCTGTCGCGCAGGGCGTACCACCGCATCGCCAGCGACAGCAGGGGGCTGCGCAACAGGCCAAGGCCGGGAAAGCTGGGCGGCTGCATCTTGCCCATCAGATCGAACCCCGCCGCATCACCCTTGATCGCCTCGGCCATCAGTTTGCCTGCGAACGTGGCCAGCGCGACGCCGTGCCCGGAATAGCCCGAGGCGGACCAAAGCGTCGCGCCGGGGCGCGAGAAATCGGGCATTCGAGTGGGCGTGATCGCCAGGGTTCCACCCCAGGCATAGTCAATCTTTACATCCCTCAGATGCGGATAGATCTGAAGCATCGGCTTGCGCACCAGACCCGCGATATCCTTGGGAAAGCGGTCGCCATAGCTTTCGGCTCCGCCAAACAGCAGCCGCCGATCCTCGCTTAACCGCCAGTAATTCACTACGAATTTACTGTCAGCCGCTGCGATATCCTGTGTCAGAACCTCTTGGGCGCGCGCGCCCAGCGGCTCTGTGGCGATGATGTAATTGTTGATCGGCATAACGCGGGCGGCGATCTGGCGGTTCAGCCCGCCGTGATAGCCGTTGCAGGCCATGACGATATGTTCGGCGTTGACCTGGCCCTTGCCGGTGCGCACCAGCCCTTGAGAGATATGGTGAACCTCAGAGCCCTCAAAAATCCGCACCCCCGCCCTTAGCGCCGCCAGTGCCAGACCAAAGGCAAAGCGCAAAGGGTGGATATGGCCCGCCCCCCAATCCATTGCCCCGCCAAGAAACCTGTCAGAGCCGATCAGCGCGCGGATGCCATCGCCGTCCATCGGTTCTATATGGTCATACCCATAATCACGCCGCAACTTGTCAACATAGGCGTGCGTGTCCCGGACTTCTTTGGATCGCCAATCCGCATGCGCAATCCCGTCTCGCCAACGGGCCTCTATCGCATGGGTTGCAATCAGCGATTTCACCAGCGCCTTGGCATCTTCGGCCACCTGCCAAAACTTGCGCGCATCCTCTAGCCCAAAACGCTTTTCCAGCACATCCTGATCCTGACGCTGGCCAGAGCCGACCTGACCGCCATTGCGACCAGAGGCCCCAAAACCCACGCGATGCGCCTCGATCAGCGCCACATCGACCCCGGCCTGCGCCAGATGCAACGCGGTGGACAGGCCGGTAAAACCGCCGCCGACAATGCACACGTCTGCTCGCTCTTGCCCGCGCAGTTCCGGCTGTGGCGCAAGCGGTGTCGCGCTGGCCGTATACCAACTGGGCGGATAGGTGCCGCGTTGGTCATTCGCATAAAGCAATTTCATACGTTCAGCAGCAGATGTTCACGCTCCCAAGGGCTGATGACTTGCAGAAACGCTTGATATTCCACGTCTTTCACAGCGGCGTAGATACGGCAGAAATCCTCTCCTAGGACATGATGCATGGCCTTGTTCTCTCGGAACAGCTCAATGGATTCGCTCAGGTGCTTGGGAATATCAGCATCGGTGTTATAGGCGTCGCCCTTGAATTCAGGCCTTGGTTCCGTGCCCTCGATCAACCCCAGATAACCGCAGGCCAGCGAGGCCGCGATGCCAAGGTAGGGGTTGCAATCCATCCCTGCCAGCCGGTTTTCCACGCGCCGCGCTTCGGGGCCAGAGACAGGCACGCGAATGCCGGTGGTGCGGTTGTCCACACCCCATTCCAGATTGATCGGGGCGGCGTGGTCGCGCACATAGCGCCGGTAACTGTTCACATAAGGCGCAAGCACCGCGATCACAGAGGGCAGATGGGTCTGCATTCCGGCGATAAAATGATGAAATGCGGAGGTCTCGCTGCCATCCTCATTCGAAAAAATGTTCTGCCCGCTTGCGATATCCACGACCGAGTGGTGGATGTGCATCGCACTTCCCGGCTCGTCCTGAATGGGCTTGGCCATAAAGGTGGCAAAGCAGTCATGGCGGTGCGCCGCCTCGCGGATCAGACGTTTGAAGTAAAAGATTTCGTCCGCCAGCTTGACCGGATTGCCATGGCGCAGGTTGATCTCGATCTGTCCGGCACCGCCCTCTTGTAGAATGCCGTCGATCTCTAACCCCTGCGCCTCGGCGAAATCATAAATGTCGTCGATGACAGGCCCGTATTCATCGACCGCACTCATGGAATAGGCTTGGCGCGCGGCGGCGCGACGGCCAGAGCGTCCCATGGGTGGCTCGATCGGCTGGTTGGGATCGGTGTTGCGCGCCACCAGAAAGAATTCCATCTCTGGCGCGGCGATCGGTTTCCACCCTTTTTCATTATACAATTGCACCACCCGTTTCAGCACATTGCGCGGGGCGGCGGGCATCGGGTTACCTGCCTGATCCTCGATGTCGTGGATCACCTGAAGCGTCCAATCCGCTGTCCATGGTGCGGCAGAGGCCGTGGAGAGATCCGGTTTGAGGACCATATCCGGCTCTGTAAAGTTTTCATGACCGTCATCGACCCAATCGCCCGTGATCGTCTGCAAAAAGATCGAGTTGGGCAGGTAGAAATGGCTTTGCTTGGCGAATTTATTTGCCGGCATCGCCTTGCCGCGCGCGATCCCGGCGAGATCGGGTACGATGCATTCCACCTCGTCCAGTTTGCGCCCCTCAAGATAGGCTTGGGCGGGGGCGGGGATCTCGTTAAGCCAGTCAGCCATGGGATGTCCTTGGGTGTTGAAAGAACGCAGCGATACGGTCGGCAAAGGCCTGCGTTGCAACAGGTTGATCGAGTGTGTCAAAGGCCGACTGGATCAGGGGGGCAGGCACAACGCCGGGGGCGCGCACCTCTAGCAAGCCTGTCAGATAGGGTGCCAGAAATTCTGGATGCGGCTGATAGGTCAGGGCGCGGTCGTCATACAAAAGGGCAGCGTTCTTGCAAAACGCATTGGTTGCGATCACCTTGGCGGCCTCTGGCCTGATCGTCACCTGATCCTGATGCCACGCGTTCAACGCCACCTCTCCGACGTCGTCAAACTTATAGACCTGCCGCCCGACAGCCCAGCCCTTGCTGAACTTTTTCACTGTGCCACCAAGGGCTTGTGCGATAATTTGATGGCCAAAGCAAATGCCAACCATCGGCACATGGGCCGCGTAAATCTGGCGGACCAAATCCTCCAGCGGTTTGATCCAGGGCAGGTCCTCATAGGCCCCAAACTTTGACCCTGTGATCAGCCACCCCTCCGCCGCGTGAACGTCTGTCGGAAAGATCATGTCGACGACCGCGTAATTGGTGAAGGTAAAGCCGTATCCATCGAGAAAGGCCGGAAAAATGGTGTCGTAGTCGCCGTGTTTCTGGATCAGCGCCTCGGCCACATGGCCGGTTTGCAGAATGCCGATATGCATTGAAAACCTGTTTGCTTGGGGTGACTTGAGCCTAATGCGCCACGCGTGAACCAGCAAGGGGTCGCGCCGTCTTGGGCTTCATCTGGCCAAAAATACCTCGGGGGTGCGGGGGCTGGCCCCCGCCTGTCGGATTGCCTGGCAATCCGACGGTCTAGCGAAAAATATTGGGCCGCACCTTGATCCGGGCACGAAACTCCTGCGGCAGATGCTTGTTCAGGTATTTATTCACCAGCCCAAAGCCCGTGATCAGGCTCAACGTCAGCAGGATGAAATAGAACGCCACAATCGGGTAGGGCACGAAGGGGTTAAAGGTCTTGTCGGCGAAATAGCTGGCATAATACAGGGCGTCGCCCTTTTGCTGCCACGCCGGAAAGCCAGTGAAAAAAACCAGCGTCGTGGCGTGAAACAGGAAAATCGCCTCATTCGTGTAGGCAGGCCAGGCCAATCGCAAGGTCGTGGGCCAGATCACACGGCGAAAGCGTTTCCACCCGGTGAACCCATAGGCATCCGCCGCCTCGACCTCGCCACGGGGCACAGACCGGATCGCGCCGTAAAAGATCTCGGCGGAATAGGCGGCTGTGTTGAGCACCAGAACCACCAAGGCCCCCGCCTGCGCCGAGGTCAGCCACGGCAGGATTCCGGCCTGCTTGAGGCGCAGGAACAGGAAATAGGCGAGGAAAAACTGGATGAACAGGGGCGAGCCGCGAAACACCAGCACGAACCATTCAGCGGGCTTGCGGATCAATGGGTTGTCAGAGGCTTTCGCCAATGCCACCGCATTGGCAATGAAAAACCCGATCGCCAAGGCCAAGACGCCGAAATAGATATTCCAGATCATCCCAGAGCCGATCAGCGTAAACTGTTGGCACAGCGTGAAATCCTCGCGCGGCAGCAGGCGCTCGCCAATCCC
>CALGTJ010000517.1 GCA_937901435.1 uncultured Rhodobacter sp.
GTGATCCTTGGCACAGTGGCCGTTGAAAACCCCAGTCTGGTGCGCGAGGCCGCGCGCGCCTTTCCCGGCAAGATCGCCGTGGGCCTTGATGCGCGCAATGGTCGTGTGGCCACGCGCGGCTGGGCGGAAGAGACCGACATCATGGTCACGGATCTGGCGAAATCCTTTGAGGATGCGGGCGTGACGGCGATCATCTATACCGACATCCTGCGCGATGGCGCGATGAAGGGGCCGAACATCGAGGCGACAGAGGCGCTGGCGCGGGCGATTTCAATCCCGGTGATTGCCTCTGGCGGAGTGTCGTCAATGGCAGATCTCAGTGCGCTGAATGCGACAGGTGTCATCGCGGGCGCAATCTCTGGCCGCGCGCTATATGACGGGGCGATTGATCTGAGTGAAGCTCTGCGCAAGCTCAAATCATAGACCAGGCCGCTTGTTCAACTTGGCAAGTGTACTCTGATCCGTTGCGGGCAGCGCCCCGAACGGATCGGATTGCTTTGGCAATTCGATCCCCCAAACCCATTGTCTCGCCCACCAGATCATCGTAAACGCCTTTCCATGTTGAAAACCCGTATCATCCCCTGCCTTGACGTCGCCGAGGGCCGCGTTGTCAAAGGCGTGAACTTTGTCGACCTCATTGACGCGGGCGATCCGGTCGAGGCCGCGCGCGCCTATGATGCCGCGGGCGCGGACGAGTTGTGCTTTCTCGACATCATGGCCACCGAGGAAAACCGTGGCACCATGTTCGATCTGGTCACGCGCACGGCCGAGAATTGCTTTATGCCGCTGACGGTTGGCGGGGGGGTGCGCAGCCACAAGGACGTGCGGGCATTGCTGTTGGCCGGGGCGGACAAGGTCAGTTTCAACTCTGCCGCTGTCGCCAATCCGGATGTGATCGCAGAGGCCGCCGCGCGCTTTGGCAGCCAATGTATCGTCTGCGCGATTGATGCGAAAACGGTCGAACCCGGACGATGGGAAATTTTCACCCACGGTGGGCGGCGCGCCACAGGCATTGATGCTGTGGAATTCGCGCAGATTGTGGTCGAAAAGGGGGCCGGAGAGATCCTGCTGACCTCGATGGACCGCGATGGCACACGCGTGGGGTTCAACCTGCCCCTGACCCGCGCAATCAGTGACGCGGTACATGTGCCCGTCATCGCGTCGGGCGGGGTTGGCACGTTGGACCATCTGGTCGAGGGCGTCACCAAAGGCGGCGCAAGTGCTGTGCTTGCCGCCTCGATCTTTCACTTTGGCGATTTCACCATAGGGCAGGCCAAGGCCCATATGGCAGCCGCAGGAATTCCGATGAGAATGACGTGAACACACTGGAACGGCTCGCCGCCACAATAGCCGCGCGCAAATCCGCAGATCCTGACAGTTCATGGACAGCAAAGCTGCTGGCCAAGGGTCCGGAAAAATGCGCCGAAAAATTCGGCGAAGAGGCCATCGAGGCGATCATAGCCGCCGTCAAGAACGACCGCGAGAACCTGACCAATGAGGCGGCGGATGTTCTGTATCATCTGCTGGTGATGCTGGCGGCGCGCGATATTCCCTTGGCCGATGTGCTGGCCGAACTGGACCGCCGCGACGGCACTTCTGGTCTTGACGAAAAGGCGGCGCGCGCGCAACACTAAGTCCGTGTTCAATTTTTAGAGAGCAGGGTTTCGTCTGACTTGCGTGAAATTAAAAATCGCAGGATCGTTCAGGCTCATTTAAGACGCGTGTTAACCAGTTAAAGGTCATGGACCCTGCCCTATGAATCCTATTCAAATCTCGGCAAACCCCGCTGCATTCAATCATCGTCAGGCCTGCATCTTTTTGCGCCGCCGGATCTATGGCCCGGTCTTGGATCAAGCCAATATATATATCATTCTGGCCTTCATTGCCGTCTTCCTTGCCTTTACTGTGATCCAGAGAATGCCGTCTCTGTCCCTACCAGACTGGATCCAATGGGGGGCATTGGTGGGCTTTCTTCTGGCCCTTTATGTCGTCAAACAAATGAAACAGACGCGCATGGCCGCCGCTGGGGGCGCGGTGCAGACCCCCAGCGGACCCAGTGACTATGAGGTCTCGGCAGAGGGTCTGAAGATCAGCACATCAGAGGGGCACACAGTCGCCCATTGGACAGCGATCCACGAGGTTGTTTCGACGCCGCAAGGGCTTTTGCTGCTTGTCGCCGCGATGCAGTATTTTGCGATCCCCGCCGATGCCTTTGAAAACGCCGCAGAGCAGGAAAAGACGGCGGATCGGATCAGGGCCTTGATACTGGACGCCAAGGGCTGACCCGACGATCCGCAGCAGAAAGTCTATCTGCAAATCTATAGCTTTGACGAGATTATCCCGGTGTTGAACCCGGCCTTGCGCAACTCGCCAAACAGACGCTGGTGTTCCATCTTGGGGCAGAGATTTTGAACGACATCCAGCCCGCGCGTCTTGGCAAGATCTGCGGCCTCGTCATGTTCCACACCGATCTGCATCCAGACCGTGCGCAGACTTGGCAAATGCTCTATCGCCTCGTCAACAATGGCAGGCACCTGATCAGAGCGGCGAAAAATATCGACCATATCCACCGCTATATCTGACGGAATATCCCCAAGCGCACCATAAACCGTCGCACCCAAAATCTCTGCCCCTGCATGGCCGGGATTGACCGGGATAATCCGGTAACCCTTTAATTTCAGGTAGCGCCCCACGAAAAAGCTGGGGCGGGTTTCATTCGGGGACAGGCCAACCATAGCGACGCATTTGCTCGCCAAAAGGATACGCCGCAATTCGGAATCAGAGGGTTTCATGCCAAATCTCTACCACATTTCGCTCGCGCAAAAAGACAGTGTCTGCAAAAAAGAAAATGGCCATAAAAAAGCGCCCTGACCTTTGGAAAGGCCGGGCGCAAGTCACGGAACGAGGGACAGTGAAAAAGGATACGGGTGTTCCGAACCCGCATCGCTGATGAATAAGTAAGCGGTCTGCCGCATAAAAAAAGACCATGTAATAAGGTTGTGAACAGCGTGTTAACGGACTGGCGGTTCAGACCACAGCACGGTCGGATCGCATGCGGTCAGTCAAAGATATCCTCGATCAGATCGAAAGCCTCGCCCAGAAAATGCCGCATCCGGGATTTCTTTTTGTATTTCCGCGCGCTCTTGTCAGCTTTGCGCGCGTCTTTGTGCATCGGCCTGACGACATCGTGGGGCACAGGCGGTGCCCGGCGCGAGGTGTTTCGCGCAGGACGGTCTGACCCGGACATCGGCATGATCTTGAGGTCATGCAGCGGTGCGCCACAGGCCGAGCACGACAATTCATGCCGGGTCTTGCCCCGCAGCACCAGCGCCGCGCGGGTCCCACAATAACAACATGTTGCGACTTTTGTGCCCTGTAGCATGGCTATCCCCGATGTATGCCTACAGCATATAGGGCGACAGCGGCGGCATTTGAGACGTTCAGGGATCCAAATCCACCTGCCGCGTCAATTTTGACCAGCGCGTCACAGGTTTCCTTGGTCTTTTCGCGCAGACCCGGCCCCTCTGCCCCCAGCACCAGCGCAATCGCCCGCGTTCCGGCCTGTTTGACGGCTGTGCCCAGTTCGACCTCGGCCTCGCCGTCCAGCCCCAGCAGGACATAGCCCATGGCGCGCAGGCGTTCCATGGCGTCCGACAGGTTGGTCACGCGCAGGTAAGGCTGGCGTTCCAGCGCACCAGAGGCGGTCTTGGCCAACGCGCCGGTTTCGGGGGCCGAATGGCGCAGGGTCCCGATCACAGCGCGCGCGCCAAACACCTCGGCAGAGCGCAGCACCGCGCCCACGTTATGCGGGTCGGTCACGCGGTCCAGCAGCACAACCACAGGCACACGACCATCCGCGTCCCCCATGCAAACCTCGTCAATCGGGCCCCAGTTCAGGGGCTTGACCTCTAACGCCGCCCCCTGATGCACCGACCCCGGATCAAGCGGTGCCGTGAATTTGCGCGGATCGACGATCTCAGGGTCCATCCCACTTTCGTCGATCGCATCCGCCAGCCGGTCCG
>CALGTJ010000518.1 GCA_937901435.1 uncultured Rhodobacter sp.
GTCACCTGGCACTTTTGACATGGAGCATCCGATCCGTTTTCTGTTATCGACACCAAATTCTGAAAAGAAACTCGGGTCGTGGAACTTTGGTGGGTATTCGAACCAACGCGTTGATACGTTACTGCCCAGCATCCAGCAGGAAATAGATCCAGAAAAACGTCAGGCTATGGTTGATGAGGTCGTTGCAATTACTCAGGCAGAGGCCGCGTATATTCCGCTTTATACCCAGCCGCTCATTTGGGCTGCCAAGGATAATATTGATCTGACACAACGCGCTGACAACTTTTTCATGTTGCGCTGGGTTACAGTAAAATGATCCAAAGTTAGGGCAAAACGGCGATGGTTTATTTTATTGTGAAGCGGATGATTCAATCCGTCTTTGTAATGCTGGCCGTCGCCTTTTTGGCCTTTTCCTTATTTCGGTTCGTTGGGGACCCGATCACGCAGATGACAGGGGTGGAAACCTCAGTTGCAGATCAAGAACGCCTGCGTGAAGAACTCGGATTGAACGACCCGTTCGTCTCCCAATTTATACGTTTTACCGGCGATATGTTGCAGGGCGATTTTGGCTATTCTTATCGTACCCGCCAACCTGTCGCAGATATGATCACCGAACGTGTTCCTGCAACCTTGGAATTGGGCGTCGTGGCGTTGATCATTTCTCTTTTGGTTGGAGTGCCTGCGGGTGTATATACAGCGTTAAAACCGCGCGGCATTTGGACCCAAACCATTTTGATGACCACCCTTGTTGGGGTGTCGGTCCCAACCTTTGTGATAGGGATCATGCTGATATTTTTATTTGGCGTTCAACTGGGCTGGCTGCCAACGTTCGGTCGCGGTGGCACCGTGCAAATTGGCAACTGGGAAAGTTCATTGTTCACCTTCAGTGGATGGCGTGCGTTACTCTTACCTGCGATTACTCTTGGCGTTTATCAACTGACCCTCACCATGCGTTTGGTGCGTGCCGAAATGATGGAGGTCATGCGATCCGATTACATCCGCTTTGCCATGGCGCGAGGTGTGCCAATGAGGAAACTGCATTACAAACATGCATTGGTGAACACAATGGTGCCTGTGATTACGATTATCGGGCTACAGTTTGGCGGTGTCATCGCGTTTTCCATCGTCACTGAAAGCGTATTTCAATGGCCCGGAATGGGCTTGTTGTTTCTTGAATCGATCCGCTTCGTTGATATCCCTGTGATGGGTGTCTACCTTGTGGTGATTGCATTTTTCTTTGTGTTGGTGAACCTTGTGGTCGACTTGCTCTACGTTGCCATCGACCCGCGCCTGCGACTTAGGGACGTGGAATGATTGCCTTTTTGAAGAAGTATGAAGGTCTGTGGCTGTTCGTCCATTCCCCATCGGCGATTGTCGCGGCAATGGTTGCTTCACTCATCATTTTAGGTGCTATATTCGCGTCTTGGATCGCACTAGTGAACCCCTATGACCTGGCATCGTTTAGCCTATTTGACGGGTTATTACCCCCTGTTTGGCAAGATGGAGCAAACCCAAAATACCTGTTAGGCACCGACGATCAAGGTCGCGATATGATCTCGGCAATCTTGTATGGCGCACGGCTGTCACTGATTATTGGCCTGTCTGCTTTGACTATTGCGGCCGTTATAGGCATAGGTCTTGGTCTTGCCGCTGGATATTATGGCGGACGATTTGATGCTGTCGTGATGCGTATCGCAGATGTGCAACTGGCACTGCCCGCGATCCTAACAGCGCTGCTGATTGACGGGATTGCACGAGGCATTCTGCCAGCTGCCATTCAACAAGATTTACGCGTTGCAGTTTTGACCCTCGCCATTGCGCTGTCGCTTTGGGTGAACTTCGCCCGTACAGCGCGCGCCACGACTTTCGTCCAGATGAATAAAGAATACGTGCAGGCCGCAATCATGATGGGCCAACGCCCCTCGCGGGTGATGTTTGTGCATATTCTGCCTAACATCCTTGGTCCACTTTTAGTGATTATGACAGTCGATCTGGCCTCCGCCATTTTGCTTGAGGCAACCTTATCCTTCCTCGGCATCGGCCTGCCCGCCGACAGCCCCAGCCTTGGCACGCTAATCCGCATTGGCATGCAATTCATGCTTTCCGGTGAATGGTGGATTTTGTGGATCCCCACGTTGTTCCTCATCGCCTTGGTTGTGTCCATCAACATCCTTGGCGATTTCCTACGTGACATCTTCAACCCAAGGCTGCGCTAGATGCTGACGATTAAAGAACTTACCGTCAAATTCCCGTCCCGCTTTGGTGATTTTAGTGCAATCGAGGGCGTGGACATGACAATCAAGCCAGGTGAAATTCACGGGTTGGTTGGCGAAAGTGGTGCAGGCAAATCCACCGTAGGCGCAGCGGTTATTGGCCTACTGCAAGCACCGGGCTATGTCGCGAACGGAATACTGACGCTGGGCGATACAGACCTTCGTGATCTAACACCCGCCCAAGCGCATGAGGTGCGCGGGGATCGCATTTCGATGATCTTTCAGGACCCACAAACCAGTTTGAACCCGCTGATGACGATTGAGGATCAGCTGGTTGAGACCATTCAGGCCCATTCAGATGCCAGCAAAACCGCAGCCCGCAGACGCGCCGTTGATCTCCTCGAAGACATCGGAATTCAAAACGCATCCCAACGGATAAAGGCCTACCCACATCAATTTTCCGGCGGGATGCGCCAGCGGGTTGTCATTGCATTGGCAATCTGTACCGATCCGGAGGTGATCATTGCCGATGAGCCCACAACAGCATTGGATGTTGCTGTGCAATCGCAGGTCCTAGACTTGATCCAACAGTTGGCCAAGGAACGGCAGATTGCGTTTATGTTGATCACCCATGACATTGGCGTGATAGCCCAAGTGGCTGACCGCGTGACGGTCATGCGCAAGGGGCGTGTAGTGGAAACAGGTGACACTGCGCAGGTCTTAGGCGCTCCCAAACATCCCTACACGCGCGCGCTGATGGATGC
>CALGTJ010000519.1 GCA_937901435.1 uncultured Rhodobacter sp.
GAGCTGATCTATGTGGCCAATCCCGAAACGATGGACGTCGACAAATTGCGCCGCTTCATGGCTGCGACCGAGAAGGCGACGCAGTATATAGTCAACCACCCGGTCGAAAGCTGGCAGATCTTTGCCGCCACCTCGACAGAGTTGCAGGATGAATTGAACGAAAAAGCATGGATCGACACGATCCCCCGCTTTGCCCTGCGCCCCGCGGCTTTGGATGCAGGCCGGTATGTGCGGTTCGAGGCCTTCCTGTCAGAGGCGGGCTTGCTTGAGGGCACGCGCCCGGTGTCACAGCTTGCCATCGATCTTGGCGCGCAATGACCTATGGTGCGATCTTTCCGCAATGGCGCGACAATGCTGGCGCGGTTTGGCAGGATTACACGCGCCATGCCTTTGTCGAAGGCTTGCGCGACGGCGCGCTGCCCCGCGCGGCCTTTCTGCATTACCTGCGGCAGGATTACGTGTTCCTGATCCATTTCTCGCGGGCTTGGGCGCTGGCGGTGACCAAGTCCGAAACGATTGACGAAATGCGCAGTGCCGCCGCCACGGTCAACGCGCTGATCGACGAGGAAATGCGCCTGCATATCGGGATCTGTGCCGAGGCGGGGATTTCGCAGGCAATGCTTGAGGCGACCCAAGAGGCCGCTGCAAACCTTGCTTATACGCGCTATGTGCTGGACGCGGGGCACTCGGGCGACTTGCTTGACCTGTTGGCGGCACTGGCCCCCTGCGTCATGGGCTACGGCGAGATCGGCGCGCGGCTGCTGGGTGGGTTGGGTGAAACCGGGGCGGGTGACACGCCCTATCGCGACTGGATCGCGGCCTATGGCGGGGCAGAGTATCAGCAGGTCTGTCACAGCGTCGGCGGGCTAATTGACAGCGCTGTTGCGCGCCGGATTGGGCCGGACCCACAGGCCTCGCCAAGATGGAACCGGCTGTGCGAGCGGTTCACCATGGCAACGACACTAGAGGTCGGCTTTTGGGACATGGGGCTTTGCCCATGAGCCTCGCGCCCTCGCTGCATGTGACGGGCTCTGCCCGAATAGGCGGGGTGCGGATCTTTGGACCTTTGACACTACAGGCCCCGGCCGGGCAATGGAACTGCCTGCTGGGGTCTTCTGGTGTCGGCAAATCCACGCTCTTGCGGATTTTGGCGGGGTTGGACGAGGATATCACGCTGGACGCAAAGGCCGGGGCAGGGGATGGTCTGCCTCTGGCCGGGCGCGTCGCCCTGATGGCGCAAAGCGATCTGTTGATGCCGTGGCTGGATGTGATGGGCAATGTCACTCTTGGCGCAAAACTTCGCGGCGAGGCCGTCGACACCAGGCAGGCGCGCGCGGTGTTGCAGCGGGTTGGGTTGGACGAGCATCTGCACAAGCGCCCGCGCGCCTTGTCCGGGGGGCAGCGCCAGCGTGTCGCCCTTGCGCGCACCCTGATGGAAGATCGCCCGGTGGTGCTGCTGGACGAGCCGTTCTCGGCGCTGGACGCCCGCACCCGCGCCACCATGCAGGACCTCGCGGCAGAGCTGTTGCAGGGCCGGACCGTCCTGCATGTGACCCATGATGCCGCCGAGGCTGCGCGTCTGGGCCAGAGTATCGTGTTGATGACAGAGGCAGGGATTGACGAGATCACGCCTCCCGCCGCGCCCGTGCCCCGCGCCTTTGATGCAGACGAGACGTTGGCATTTCAGGCCAGCCTGCTGCGGCGTCTGATGGTCACGCAATGACAGGTTTTGCACGATCCGTGGCCCGTGGGCTTGGTGCAGCTGTTTTGGGCGTGCTGTTCTGGCAGGCGGTTGTGACGCTGGCGGATCTGCCAAGGTTCATTTTGCCCGCGCCCTTGCTGGTGGCAGAGACCCTGTGGAAAAGCCGCGTCCTGATCCTTGAAAACGCATGGATCACGCTGATCGAAGTGCTGGTGGGTCTGGTTCTTGGCGCGATCCTTGGTGGTCTGAGCGCGATTGGCCTTGCCGCCTCGCCCTTTGCCCGCACATTCCTGCGCCCGATGCTGGTGTTCAGCCAGGCGGTGCCGGTTTTTGCGCTGGCCCCGATCCTGACCCTCTGGCTGGGGTATGGGCTGTGGTCCAAGGTGGCGATGGCGCTGCTGATCATCTATTTTCCGGTGACATCCGCATTCTTTGACGCGCTGATGCGCACGCCGCCCGGCTGGCTGCATCTGGCGCAGGTGATGGGCGCGGACAAACGGCGCGAGATGTGGTTGATCCGTATTCCCGCCGCGTTGCCCGGCTTTGCCTCTGGCCTGCGCTTGGCGGCAGTTTATGCGCCGATCGGGGCGATCATTGGCGAATGGGTCGGGGCGTCCAAAGGCTTGGGCTATCTGATGTTGTTGGCAAATGGGCGGGCCAAGATTGACTTGATGTTCGCCACGCTGATCGTTCTGGCTGTGATGACGTTGCTTTTGCACACGGTTGTAGACCGGTTTTGTCGATGGTTGACGCGCCACAGTTGAGAGAGCGAGGGTAGGGCCACCTTGCATAAGAGACATGCGTTTTGCGGTATTGTTATAACATAACGCAAACCTCATCTTTTTGCGATGACTGACACTCACATCAAAAGTCGGCAGGCGCTGCCGCAAGACATGCGCCTGTTGCTTTGGGACTATCCGCGCGAGGCTTGGCCGGATCACCCGAATTTCGCGCGCT
>CALGTJ010000520.1 GCA_937901435.1 uncultured Rhodobacter sp.
TTCGGGAGAGGCAGAATCGACGTCCATAAAGGGGTCAGACATGGCAGGCTCCGGTGGTTCGGTCGCACTTGGACGAAACAGCGACCATCGGCGCGCCCTAGTTGATTTTCTTGCGAAAGTGTGACCGGGTTTTTTTGTGCGGGCAAGAGAATTTAGGGGGGGGGGGCACCAATCGCAAACCTTGCCAGCCCCGCGAATGCAGGTTTGACGGTCGGTTTGGAGATCGTGAAAGATCAGAACCTATTCGGGGTCGCTTTCGGGGTCGTTGCCACCGCCCAGCTTGTCGCGCAGCGCGGCAAGACCGGCAAAGGGTTTGGTCGCCTCGTCAGTCAGGGGATCGACGCCGGGGGCGGTGTATGCCTGCACCAGAGGCTTTGCGCCGGGCACTTGCGGATAGGCGGGCAGCGCCAGCGCCAGCGCCTCCAGGATCACCTCGCCCAGATCCAGCACTTCCGGCAGCGGGTCAATCGAGTCATCCTCGGGGATCTCGACCTCTTCCTCGTCGGTCGGGTATTCGATCTGATGCAGGTAGGTCCGCTTGATCGGCTCGTCGATTCGGGTGGTGACAGGGTCCAGCGTGGTCACGCAGTCCTGCACCACCGTGGCCCCCATTTCCGCCTCTAGTTGCCAATCCTTGCGTCCCAGTGGCGAAAGTGTGCCGACCACGCGCAACTTGCGCAAAGAGACGATCCCAAGCTCTGCGGCAATCGCCTCTCTGGTCTTGTCATCCGGCGTCAGGTCAAACGAATAAGCGCGTTTGGACACCAGTTCGGCAATCCGCAGCGGGTGGGAATAGGCGGGTGTCATGCTGTCCGTCGCTCCAGTCTGGTCCAATCGGCGTCCAAACGGCCCATCTTGATCACACTTCTTGATCACCGGGCGTTCCTTCTGTAAGCCGGATACGAGGTAGGCCAAGCTATGGCAAGAGGGGCGCAATGAACAAAGTCTTCACAGCGATCCGACTATGCTTGGGTGTAGTCGCGATATTCGGGGTGGTTGCCTGTTCCAGCAACAACGAGCGCAAGCACGGCTATGTGCCGCTTGACGAAGACCTGCAACAGATCGCAGTCGGGGTGGACACCAAGGACACGGTTGGCGATCTGGTCGGTCGCCCCACCACAAGTGGCATCCTGAGCGAGGGAGGCTGGTATTACGTCGAGAGCAAATTCCGGGCCTATGGAATCCGTGAGCGCGAAGAACTGGCGCGCGAAGTCGTGGCCATCAGTTTCGATCAGGACGGCGTGGTCGAGAATATCGAACGCTTCGGGTTGGAAAATGGCAAAGTGATCGCCATCTCGCGCCGCGTGACAGACAGCAATATCAAGGGCACCAGCTTCTTGCGTCAGTTGTTTGGTAGCGTCGGGAACTTTGCGGCAGAGCAGTTCATCAAGTAAACTTGGCGGACGGTCTGACGCAGATCACTATGATTTTTGGTCGAAAAAACGGATCGGCGCGCCCATAGTCAGGCGCGCCGATTTGCGTTCAGGTCTCTGGTTCAAACCCCAAAGCGACACCGTTGATGCAATAGCGCAGACCCGTGGGCCGGGGCCCGTCCGGAAAGACATGGCCCAGATGCGCCTCGCATTGGTTGCAATGCACCTCTGTGCGCTTCATGAACCATGAACTGTCGACGCTCTCGCCAACCATTTCTTTATCTTTCGGCTGATAGAAAGAGGGCCAGCCCGTGCCGCTGTCAAACTTATGGGCCTTGTCGAACAGGGGGGCACCGCAACACACACAGGTAAAGGTGCCGGGGCCCTCGGGAAAGCTTTCGTGACTGAACGCGCGTTCAGTTCCGTGTTTGCGCGTGACCTTGAAGGCCATGTCAGACAGTTGTTCACGCCATTCTGCGTCGGTCTTGGTGATTTTTTCCATTGCGGTTCGCCCCTTTTGTCAGGATCGTGTCATAACGTGCATGTTACACCACTTTGAACCCTATTTAGGCGCTCTGCTGTGGCTGCCAAGCCAGAGGTCGATCACAAGGCTGAACAATTGGCGAAACAAAAAGGATTATGATCGGTGTTTAGCCTGACCAAAGGCCGCTATGCTGCCCGGCTTGCCGAGGGGGCGGCGGATATCGAGGCCGCACAGCGCCTGCGCCACCGCGCGTTTATCGCGGCCAGCGGGGCCGTGGCGCGCGCAGACGGGCTGGACCGGGATCCCTTTGACGAGACCTGCGCGCATGTTCTGGTCGAAGAGGCCCGCACAGGCCGACTGGTCTGCTGCTTTCGGATGCTGATATTACAGGATGGGGCAGAGATCGCGCGCAGCTATGCGGCGCAATACTACGAGCTTTCGGCGCTTGCGGATTTTCGTGGGCGCATGGTCGAGATGGGCCGCTTTTGTCTGGACCCTGACGTGTCCGACCCGGACATCCTGCGTGTGGCTTGGGGGGCGATGACGCGGTTTGTGGATGAGCAGGGGATAGAGTTGCTCTTTGGCTGCTCGTCCTTCGCCGGGACCGAAACGCAAAGCTATCTGGATGCCTTTGCCATGCTGAAAGAGCGTCATTTGGCCCCCAAACGCTGGCTGCCTGCGGTAAAGGCCCCCGATGTGTTTCGCTTTGCCCGCCGCTTGCGGCGCAAACCCGATGCGCGGCGCGCCATGCTGACCATGCCGCCCTTGTTGCGCACCTATCTGCTGATGGGCGGTTGGGTCAGCGATCACGCGGTGGTGGATCGCGACATGAACACGCTGCATGTGTTCACAGGTGTCGAGATAAAGGCGATTCCCCCCGCCCGCGCCCGGTTGCTGCGCGCCGTGGCGGGCTAAGGGCTGCGCGAGCTTTGGCGCTGCGATCAGCAAGGGTGATTGACGTCTTCGGGTCAGCAGGATAGCTGGCACAAATGGCACGTGTACCCCTATTGCAGCTCTCCGATATCGCCCTGACTTTTGGCGGCGATCCTGTTTTTGACGGTCTGGATCTTGTGGTTCAGCCGGGCGATCGTGTTGCGCTGGTCGGGCGCAACGGATCGGGCAAATCCACCCTGATGAAGGTCATGGCCGGGCTTGTCGAGGCTGACCGGGGCACAGTCGTGGTGCCCCCCGGTCTGACAGTTGGCTATATTGAACAG
>CALGTJ010000521.1 GCA_937901435.1 uncultured Rhodobacter sp.
AACCGCAAATCGTGTTTCTTCAATACCCACGTTATATCCACCACATATTTTTTTGACCTTGCCCCCAAGCGCAACGGCAATTGCCTGATGGCCAAAACAGGCCCCCAGCAAAGGTTTTTTAGCCGCGTCGCACCTACGGATAAACGCCAGCAAATCATCGGTGAAAATATGGTGATCCAAGACGCTTAGAGGACTGCCTGTGATTAAAAATGCATCTTGTTCGTCCAAGCTAGCGGGGACTTCCCCGCCAATGGTCATGTAAACGCGATATTGAAACCGCTGGTCTTGCTGATCAAACAGGTCACGAAACCGATGGGCATCATCGGGAAACGCATCACCAACTTCTGTGCTTTTATCATGATTGGTCTGCAAGATGCCCAGCTTAATACGTTTCATAGTATCTACCTTTATGAGGGGGGCCCTGCCGCCCCCCAATTCCAATTGTTACTGTGCAATAATCGCATCCAGTTCATCGCTTTTATCGCGATCCACCGCGATGCGTGCCTGAGCCTCAGCCATCCCCTGCCAATAGACCCTTGCACCGGTTTCCCGCATCAGTGTCTGAGCTTCGTCGCTGGCCATTGTGGCCTCTGCAATCTGTGCCAAAACATCGACCACCTCTTGTGGCGTGCCTTTTTTAACAAACAAACCGTTCCAAAGTTCGAGGTCATTTATCCCCGATTGCGCCGACAAAGTCTGAACACCGTCAAGTTTGGCAATCGGATCCGAGCCTATATTGGCCAACACGTTAATTTCCCCCAGACAGGGCTCGATCAGGGCCAGTGTTGTGTTGATGACGTCCGCATCCCCCGAAGACAGCGTGTTACAATCCAGCATGTCAAAGGCGGCATCATCGGCAAATTCGAAGTCAAGTTTCTTGGCTGCTGCAAAAGAGGCTTTGGTCGGGGTCAGGCCCCCACCGAAATGACCCAGTACAACGTCATTGCCCTGTGCGTATGTCGCCAACTCAGCCATGTTCGTATAAGGGGCATCCCCCGAGGCGGCCAACACGAACGGATAGGTCAGAAAAATACCAACCGGAACAAAACTGTCCTCATCTATCCCAATATCAATTTTTGGCCCAACAACCGGAACGCCGATCACAAAAGACCCAACAACCGAACCGTCTGTCGGCCCTGCCAGCACCTCAAGAGCGCCGGGAAACGGACCATCGCCGCCACCCGGCTTGTTGACCACAGACGCTGCGACGCCAGTTTCTTCCTGCATGTCGGCCGCGATCATCCGTGTCAAAATATCCTCGAAATCACC
The DNA here is from genome assembly GCA_937901435.1 of uncultured Rhodobacter sp. The sequence continues at coordinate 1,270 of CALGTJ010000521.1, forward strand.
CGGAGGCCAAGGCACGATAAATTGAACAGGCGCGTCCGGATATTCGGCCAAAGCCGGGGCAAGGCCGCCCAGAGATGTTGTCGCAGCAAGAGCTGCAATTGTAAGAAGCTTTTTCATTTTCTTTCCTTCCGTTGAGTGAGCATAGATTCGTTTCTTCTTATTATTGCGGGTTAATTCCCCGGTTTTTGATCGCCGACCAAATGATATAGCCGATAACAAGCACGATGATGGCGCTCAGGGTGCCTGAAACTGGGCGATTGACCAAATCAATCATAAACTTAATTTTACCAGCACCGGCAGATAGTCGTTCGACAATGATAGAGCCCAGAACCAATCCAAGCACCACTGGAACAAGCGGCCAGTCCAGCCGTCGCAGGATAAACCCAAAAAAGCCGAACACCACAGCAAAGACGCAATCCACCAAACTGTTGCGGATCGAGTATACACCGACAAACGACAAAATCATAATAAACGCGCCTAAAAAGCGGTTGGGAATATAGATCATTTTGGCAATATAGCGGGTTGAGACAAGCAATGTTAACAAAACAAGCCCGTTAATAATCAAAAGTGCCATGAACAGTGAAAACAAGAAATCCGGATTGTTTTCGAAGACATCTGGCCCCGGTTTGATACCCGCATCAAAGAACACGACCATCATCATCGCTGTCAAAGCTTCCCCCGGAACGCCCAAAGCCAAAAGCGGAATCATCGCCGCAGCGGGCACCGCATTATTGGCGGTCTCGGATGCGATCAATCCCTCGGGTGATCCATGACCAAAGCGGGCGGGTTGCTTGGACAGCGCGCGCGCCGTCGAATAGCTGAAAAACTGGGCGACAAACTCACCTACCCCAGGGATAATGCCCATAATCGTGCCGTAACAGGCAGACATAAAACAAACCAGTTTGTTGCCAAGCAGTTCTGTGAAACCGCGCAGCACCCCACCGGACACCCGGGCTTCGGGCGGATCATCATCCTTGCCTGTCATCAGATTAAGCGCCTGACTTAGGGCGAAAATGCCAACGATCACCACGATCAAATTAAAGCCGGAAAACAGATATTCTATATCAAATGTATACCGATCGATCTTGCGA
>CALGTJ010000522.1 GCA_937901435.1 uncultured Rhodobacter sp.
TTTCATCATGAAGTTAGGTTACGGAAACGCCCTGCCCGCCTCAACCCAAATCCTTCTGACAAGACCTCCCTTTACCATGGGTTTTATAGAGGTCTGCTCTGCGGACTTTCCAGACCTTCGCTGCGTCTGCGCGAATGTCTCCAACTGCGATTCATTGGCCGTCGAGGATCAGTTTGAACACTACGATGACCCATTTGATATAACATTTGGTTGTTAGATAATTTATCAATTTTATTCCATACTGATCCATATTATGAATGACGCATGACCTTTGACCAAATCCAAACATTTCTATGGGTGGCGCGTTTAGGCGGCTTCAGAAAAGCCGCGGAGCGCATGAACCTTTCGCAACCGGCTGTCTCAACGCGCATCTCGAATCTTGAGCAAGAACTCCGCGTATCCCTCTTTGAGCGCGGTTCAGGTGCGTTGATTCTTACCAAACAAGGCACTTTGTTGCTGTCATATGCCGAGCAGATGTTGTTCGTCGAAGAGGAGATCAAACAGCGCGTCGCCAATCCCTCAGAAACAGAAGGGTTGTTCCGTGTTGGCGCATCGGAGACCATTGCGCAGGCTTGGCTGCCTGAATTTCTGAAGGCGTTCAGTGAACAATACCCGCGGGTGAATGTCGATCTTACCGTGGATATTTCTCTAAATCTGCGTGCGTCTATGTTGGAACGTCGGCTCGATCTCGTTTTCTTAATGGGGCCGGTTTCTGAGTATACTGTTGAAAACGTCGATCTACCTCCATTTGATCTGCATTGGTATCGATCGACCTCTAACCCACAGACCGACTTAACTGAAATTCCCGTCATCTCGTATTCGAGCCAAACACGGCCCTACCGTGAGTTAATGTCTGAACTGTCTCGTAGAATCGGACCAAAGCACCGTGTTTTTGCCTCCGCGTCATTGTCCGCAAGCTTGAAGATGATTGCCGCTGGGATTGCGGTCGGGCCTTATCCGCGTGCTCTAGCAAATGACTTCCTGAAATCTGGCCAGATTGTAGAGTTTGACCCAGGCTTTAGACCAAAACCATTGGCTTTTACTGCGTCATACTTGTCTGAACCACGTAGTTTCCTTGTTGAGAACAGTGCTGTAATCGCATCCGACGTCGCGAAACATTGGGACAAAACGCACCACATATGAATTCAAATAATCTATCACATATGATCAAAAATGATAATTTGCATGAAAGCAACTGACTGTGTGAGGTTAGAAAGTCAACACTGGGGCTGCCTTCATGACGAAAAACACTGTGTCACACACAAACCTTTTGACCTCTTCTGCACTAGAGGTACGCGCTGCAATCCGTGATGGGTCTTATCAAGGGCACACCGCAGGACTGGCCGCTGGAAAACTCCAATGTAACCTCGCTATCCTTCCTGAGCGGTCTGCATTGGACTTCCTTCGGTTTTGTCAACGTAATCCCAGGCCCTGCCCACTGGTCGGCGTAAGTGACAGTGGTGACCCCAAATTACCAACGTTGGGGGGGGACATTGATATCCGAACGGATGTGTCCAAGTACCGCGTGTTTCGCGAAGGTCAGTTTGCAGAGGAAGTGACAGATATTTCTGATCATTGGACTGATGATCTCGTTACTGTCGCGTTGGGATGTTCGTTTACGTTTGAAAACGCCCTGTTACGCAATGATGTACCAGTGCGACACATCGAGACTGGCAAAAACGTTCCGATGTTTCGCACGAACATCGGTCTTGTTCCGGCAGGCAAGTTTGGTGGCCAGATGGTTGTCACGATGCGACCAATCCCTGAACATCAGGTGGCACAAGCAAAAGAGATTAGCAGCCGTTTTCCGCAAGCGCACGGCGCGCCGATTGCGGTGGGCGATCCTACGCAGATCGGAATCGCAGACTTGATGCAACCCGACTGGGGCGATGCGGTAGAAATCAAGCCCGGCGAAGTACCCGTTTATTGGGCCTGCGGTGTGACGCCTCAAAACGTGCTGCTGGATGCAGGTTTACCCATCTGCATCACGCACTCACCCGGTCATATGCTAATCGCTGATGTCACAGAAGATGCGGAAACCACAATCTTAACAACAAACTAAAACAATCCAACAAGGAGACTGAAACGATGAAAAAAACACTATCAATTCTAGCTGCAAGCACAATTCTTGCTACCCCAGTCATGGCTGAAGATTTGTCTGTCGTAGGTAGCTGGTCAAGCCTTCCGCTTCACAACCAATATGAAGCCCCGTTCTGGAGCAAGACACTACCAGAAGCGTCTGGTGGCAACATCAAAGTTGAGCTGACGACGCACAACGCAATGAGCCTTGGTCTTGGTGATATTTACCCGCTGCTTGGTCAGGGTGTTTACGACGTCGCGATGACCGTGGCTGACTACGCCGTTTCAGATGCGCCTGAGCTTGAGGGCCTTGATGTGCCATTGCTGGCGCTCACTGCTGATGAAGCCCGCGCAATGGTAGATGCTGCACGCCCGATGGTCGCCGATATTTATCGCGACCGGTTTAACTCTCATGTGCTGGCCATCGCACCGTACCCGCCACAGGTTGTTTTCTGTAATGCTGAGATTTCCAATCTTGCTGATCTTGAAGGTTTAAAGATCCGCGCATCTGGTCGTATGACGGCGAAGCTGCTGGAAGCCTTGGGCGCTGAAAGCGTGAGCGTTTCGTTTGGTGAAGTGCCCGGTGCATTGCAGACCGGCACGGTTGATTGCGCGGTCACT
>CALGTJ010000523.1 GCA_937901435.1 uncultured Rhodobacter sp.
CTCATCATGCGATCCACCTTAACAACTGGTCCGAAATTCCGCGACCACCTCTATCCGATAACGACTTGTTACCTTTAATCGCGGTAAAACGAATAGCAGGGGCAGGAAAAGTGAGATGAACCTATGATTGATTGGCAGCGTGTAACACAACTCCGCACTGAAATTGGCGAAGACGATTTTTTTGAGGTCGTTGAGTTGTTTTTGGAGGAGGTGGATGAAATCGTAACCCGCCTGCGGCGTGCGCCTGATCCAAAGCTGTTCGAACAGGATATGCATTTCCTGAAAGGCAGCGCGCTTAATCTCGGCTTTCGCGCTCTTGGCAAGATCTGCGCTAGCTATGAAAACAGTGCCGCCGCTGGAAACGTCCAAGAGGTCAAACCACGTGAGGTGGTTGCAATTTACGAGTCCTCTCGAAACGAGCTTTTGGCCTGCTTTCAGGCCTTGGAGGCCGCGTAAAAGCGTTTCTAGATAACGAACTCTGACAAAAGCTCGTCACTTGTGATGTCCCGATAAGCAAAGCCTGCTGTTTTGAGTTTTTCAAAAAGAACCGCAAAGTTCGAGGCTTTCTTAGTTTCGATCCCGATTAAGACCGATCCAAAGTTGCGGGCAGATTTTTTCAGATACTCAAATCGCGCGATGTCATCATCGGGCCCAAGCATTTCAAGGAAATCCCGCAATGCGCCGGGGCGCTGCGGCAAGCGCAGGATAAAATACTTCTTGATCCCAGAGTATCTCTGGGCACGCTCCTTGACCTCTGGCAGACGCTCGAAATCGAAATTGCCGCCTGAGGTGACGCAAACAACCCGTTTGCCTTTCAGAACCGGTGCAAGCTCGTCGAGCACATCAATGGACAGGGCACCAGCCGGTTCCAATACGATGCCTTCGATGTTCAGCATCTCAAGGATCGTGGTGCAAATTCGATCCTCGGGTGCAGACAGAACCCGCTGTGGGTCGATATCGCGCAGATATTCAAAATTCCGCTCTCCGATGCGCGCGACAGCGGCCCCATCGACAAACGTATCGACAGAGGGCAACGTCACAAGCTCTTTCGCCTTTAACGCAGCGGTCAGACTGGTGCCGCCACTGGGCTCGACAAAGTAAAATTCGACCTCTGGCGCGACATCGGACATGTAGCGACACACACCCGACGACAACCCGCCTCCACCAACCGGCAGAATGACAACATCCGGCGATTGACCCATCTGCGCCAGCATTTCCACCGCGACAGAGGCCTGACCCTCGATCACGTCCTCATCGTCAAAAGGTGCAAGGAAATGCGCACCGACCTGATCACAATAGGCCTTTGCCGAGGCGAGTGTATTGTCGAAATAATCCCCGGTCAGGCGAACCTCAACTGCGTCCCCGCCAAACACATTGGTCTTCTGGATCTTCTGTTGCGGTGTGGTCACGGGCATGAAAATCACGCCTTTGACACCAAAATGACGACAGACATATGCCACGCCCTGCGCATGATTGCCCGCACTCGCGCAGACAAACGTCGCCTGATCCGGATTCTTGCCCAAAACCTTGCGCATCGCATTGAAGGCGCCGCGGATCTTGTAGGATCGTACCGGGCTTAGATCCTCGCGTTTAAGCCAGATATCGGCGTCATATTTCAGGGACAGGTGGTCATTGCGCAGCAAAGGCGTGCGCTCGAACACAGACCGCATCGCCGTTTCGGCAATCTTGGCGTATTTCGCAAAATCATTCATCACTTGAAACTATCTCTCTGACCAAACCGCGTCCATTCGAAACCGCCTTGAGGGTTCGTCGAAAACCAAATAGACCGCGCCCTTGAAATTATACCTTTGGAGAGAGCCTATGTCCGCCCCCAAACCCGCCCCCAAGAAAGTCGTTCTTGCCTATTCCGGCGGTCTCGACACCTCGATTATCCTGAAATGGCTTCAGACTGAATACGGGTGCGAGGTCGTGACATTTACCGCCGATCTCGGTCAGGGCGAAGAGCTGGAACCAGCGCGCGCCAAGGCCGAACTGATGGGCGCAAGTGCGATTTACATCGAAGATCTGCGCGAAGAATTCGTGCGCGATTTTGTGTTCCCGATGTTCCGGGCGAATGCGCTGTACGAGGGTCTATATCTGCTGGGCACCTCGATTGCGCGACCGCTGATTTCAAAACGTCTGGTCGAAATCGCAGCCTTGGAAAACGCCGACGCTGTGGCGCATGGTGCAACAGGCAAAGGGAACGACCAGGTTCGTTTTGAACTGGCCGCCTACGCGTTGAACCCAGATATCAAGGTCATCGCCCCGTGGCGTGAATGGGACCTTAGCAGCCGCACCAAGCTGATTGATTTCGCTGAAAAGAACCAGATCCCGATCGCCAAGGACAAGCGCGGAGAAGCGCCGTTTAGTGTCGATGCCAATCTGCTGCACACGTCGTCCGAAGGCAAAGTTCTGGAAAACCCCGCCGACGAGGCCCCTGATTACGTCTATCAGCGCACGGTTCACCCCGAAGATGCGCCCAATACGCCCGAATATATCGAGGTTGGGTTTGAAAAAGGCGACGCCGTGTCGATCAATGGCGAGGCAATGTCGCCTGCGACGATCCTTACCAAGCTGAACGAATTGGGCGGCAAGCACGGGATCGGGCGTCTTGATTTGGTCGAGGGTCGCTTTGTCGGGATGAAATCGCGCGGGATTTACGAAACCCCCGGCGGCACTCTTTTGTTAGAGGCGCATCGCGGCATTGAATCGATTACACTGGATCGCGGCGCGGCGCATCTCAAGGACGAGTTGATGCCAAAATACGCAGAACTGATCTACAACGGTTTTTGGTTCAGCCCCGAACGCGAGATGTTGCAAGCCCTGATCGACAAAAGCCAAGAGCATGTGACAGGCACCGTGCGTCTCAAGCTGTACAAAGGCCTCGCCCGCACTGTGGGTCGGTGGTCGGATCACTCGCTGTATTCCGAAGCGCATGTGACGTTCGAGGATGACGCCGGTGCCTACGATCAAAAGGACGCCGCTGGCTTTATCCAATTGAACGCGTTGCGTCTTAAGTTGCTCGCTGCACGGGACAAGCGTCTGAAATAGAAATCTGAAATCAAACAGGCCCGGATCGAGGGGATCGATCCGGGCCCCGCTGAGAAGGCAGAGAGTGAAAAGCGTCCTTTCAGCGATGCTGTGATACTACTTGGCAGACACGACAGCCATGACCAGGTTACCGTCAACGCGCACGGGTCCATCTTCTTTGGCTCCCAGCGAATACTCAAAACCACCCACGGCCATACCGCCGTCTTCACCATGCAACATCAGCATTACTTTTTCGCCAGTCGCGACAGGCTCTGTCAGAATGGCGACAATATCAGTGTTCTCACCGGCGCGCAGGGGCGAATAGCCAATGACCGGACCGGGCTTCATGCCATCCGTCGTCTTGTGAACCACCAGCCAACCATTTGCAGGGGCAATGATTTTTGACGCCGAGACGGTGCCACCAGACATGTCCTGATCCATGCCTTCGACCATTGGCGCGGCGTGGCCACCGGCGAATGCGGTGTTGGCGGACAGGATGATTGCGGCGGTTGTCAGTGCGAATTTCATAGTAATTCTCCCATTTTAGTACCAAGCCCGACGTCTTGCCGGGTATGAGAGAGACACGCGGCGTCGCAAAAAAAAGTTTCAGAAAATTAGGTCTTTTTTTGAAAATTCTTTTAACTCATTGTAATAAAGCAGACTTTCGTTTTCTAAATCCTCATAAGCACCAGCCAATTCTGGCAAAGCGCCTTCTACCCCGGCAAATCCCGTGCTGTTATGAACCGCCCCGTACCAATGCGCAGCCCACACGCCGTCAGCGGGATGACCGCCCTTTGGCCAACTCAACATCGCGGGATCAAAGGGCAGGTCCAGCGCGGCGCATAACCCCTTCAATGCCAACGAAGGGTTCGCGCGAATATCCGTACTGTCGATCACGATGGGCAACTGGCCAAGGCGGCGGACATAATCGAACACCTCGAACTGCTGGCGAAATCCGATATCATTGGCGGTCGGGTCATCGCGTTTCGCGGCATAACTGGCGATCACCCGCGCGGGATGTCGGATCAGAAAGACATTGCTAACCTCGCCAATCCAACTGCGATCAAAACCGGGGATCATGTGTTGGGTCATGTGTTTTTGGTAAAAATGAGGCTTGTTGTCTGGAATAGAACCTACACACGCGGCGATCACTTTGTTCGGGTCGGTTTCTCCACTAGCAAGAATCTGATCTCGCATCGGATGATCAAGGCGCGTCGATGCCAGATAGGCCGTATAAAACGGCTCGTCCCAAACCGCGAAGTCGGCCCTTTGACCAAAGGCATACATCATCGCAGTCGACAGATTACGCGGCCCAGACCACATCGCAATGCGCATTTGCCTCTCCATCTTGGCTGTCACAAGAGTCACCCTTACGTGACCTCACGCGCCAGTGACTTGCGACAAAGCGCCTCTTTGATCACCCTGACACCCAAAGAGGAGCGCTATGACATGCCCACCACATTCAACACGATGAAACCCGTTCTGCTGATTGCCGCAATTATGGCCGGGATTTTTGCAGAATGCACTCAGGCAAAAGCCGCCGACACCAGAACCGCCGTTCTTGCCGGTGGTTGTTTTTGGTGCGTCGAGGCCGATTTCGAGGCCGTGCCCGGTGTGATCGAGGCCGTCTCTGGTTTCACCGGCGGCACTGTGGCCGACCCAAGCTATAAACAAGTGGTCCGGGGTGGTACTGGCCATCTTGAGGCGGTCGAGATCACTTATGACCCTGACGTCATCGCCTATGACCAAATCCTGAATATGTTCCTGCGGTCGATTGACCCTACCGACGCGGGTGGCCAGTTCTGTGATCGCGGCGATAGCTATGCTACGGCAATTTTCGTGTCTAATCCGGCTGAAAAGACCAGCGCAGAGGCGGCTGTTTCGACTGCGCAAAAGGATTTGGGTATGGCAATCGTAACCCCTATCCGCGACGCTGGTGCGTTCTACGCGGCAGAGGATTATCATCAGGATTACTACAAGCAGCAGACAACAGTCTTGACACGTTTTGGTCCGATCTCAAAAGCGAAGGCCTATAAACGCTATCGCAACGCCTGCGGTCGGGATGCGCGGGTCAAGGCGCTTTGGGGCGACGCCGCCCCGTTTGTGAAGGGCGCGTCATAACCAAGGCGTAAACAGCGCTTTTACCCATAGACGAGGTTTTGTAAGGTCCCCCAACGGTACATCCGGGGGGATCACGTGACCGAAGCCACTGCTGCTCTGACGCCGATGATGGCGCAATTTCTTGACATCAAGGCGCAATATCCGGACGCGTTGCTGTTCTACCGGATGGGCGATTTTTACGAGATGTTTTTTGACGACGCGGTGGCCGCCTCTGCCGCGTTGGATATTGCATTGACCAAGCGGGGCAAGCATCTGGGCGAAGATATCCCCATGTGCGGGGTGCCCGTTCATTCTGCCGAGGGCTATTTGTTAACCCTGATCCGCAAGGGCTTTCGCGTCGCGGTGTGCGAACAACTCGAAGATCCGGCAGAGGCGAAGAAGCGCGGGTCAAAATCGGTCGTAAAGCGGGACGTGGTGCGGCTGGTCACCCCCGGCACATTGACCGAAGAAAGCCTGCTGGAGGCGCGTCGTCATAATTTTCTGGCGGCCTATGCCGAGGTCCGCGACGAGGGTGCTCTGGCGTGGGCCGATGTGTCAACAGGTGCGTTCCGTGTCATGCCCTGCCCCCGCGCGCGTTTGTCGCCGGAACTGGCTCGGATTGCGCCGAGCGAAGTCATCCTGTCCGAAAGCCTTCAGGCTGAACTGGCCGAATTAGTCTCTGATCTTGGCGCATCTGCGACCCCTCTTTCGCGCGCCAGCTTTGACAGTGATGCCGCAGAAAAGCGCCTGACAGAGCTGTTTAAGGTTGGCACGCTGGACGCATTTGGCAGTTTCTCACGCGTGGATCGTGCCGCGATGGGGGCCATCGTCGATTATCTGGATATCACCCAAAAGGGAAAACTGCCCCTGCTGCGCGCGCCCATACGGGAATCCGCCACCAAAACCATGCAGATCGACGCCGCCACCCGGCGCAATCTGGAACTGACCCACGCGTTGACCGGGGGACGCGAGGGGTCACTTTTGGCCGCAATTGATCGCACCGTCACCTCTGGCGGGGCGCGTCTGCTGGAACGCCGTTTGTCCAGCCCATCGCGCGATTTAGACACTATTCAGGCCCGTTTGGATGCAATTGACTGCCTTGCCAGCAATCGCAAGCTGGCCGAAAGCCTGCGCCACCACCTGCGCCGCATTGCCGATATCGACCGCGCGTTGTCACGTCTTGCACTGGATCGCGGAGGTCCCCGTGATCTTGCCGCCATCCGCAACGGTCTGGCTGAGGCAGAGATGATGTCTCAGAACCCGGATGGGGCGGTTGCGCCAAAATTGATACGGCAAGCCTTTACCGCCTTGGTCGGCCATGAGGAATTACAAAGCCTGCTAGAGGCAATGCTGGTGGAAGAACCTGCGTTGCTGGTGCGGGACGGCGGGTTTATTGCAAATGGATATGACGCCGATCTGGACGAGGCCCGCACCCTGCGCGACGAAGGGCGCAGCGTCATTGCCGCAATGCAGGCGGAATATGCCACACAAACCAATATCAGTGCGCTTAAAATCAAGCATAACAACGTGCTGGGCTATTTCATCGAGACCACCGCGACGCATGCGGAAAAGATGCTATCGGCCCCCCTGTCAGAGACCTTTATCCATCGCCAGACCACGGCGAATGCCGTGCGCTTTACCACCGTGCCGCTGAGTGAGATGGAAACCAAGATCCTCAATGCCGGCAACCGGGCGCTAGAGATCGAAAAGCGTCTCTATGACACTCTGAAAACCGCTGTTTTAGAGCATTCAGGCCCTTTGGGAGGTCTTGCACAGGCTCTGTCAGAGATCGACCTTGCCGCCGCTTTGGCTGATCTGGCTGTGTCTGAAAACTGGTGTCGACCTGTGGTGGATGACAGTCGAAGTTTTCACATCATAGGTGGTCGTCATCCCGTTGTGGAACGTGCGCTTCGGGTGCAAAACGGCGGGGCCTTCATCGCAAACGACTGTGACCTTGCCGATGGATCTGACGGTGCGGATATCTGGCTGCTGACTGGCCCCAACATGGCCGGTAAATCGACATTCCTGCGTCAGAACGCTCTGATCGCGATCCTTGCGCAGATGGGGGCCTATGTGCCCGCGTCACAGGCGCAGATCGGCGTCGTTTCGCAACTGTTCAGTCGCGTCGGCGCATCGGATGATCTGGCGCGGGGGCGGTCGACCTTTATGGTCGAGATGGTGGAAACGGCCGCGATCCTGAACCAGTCCGATGACCGCGCCTTGGTAATTCTTGACGAGATCGGGCGCGGAACCTCGACCTATGACGGTCTTTCTATCGCCTGGGCCACGCTGGAACACCTGCACGACGTCAACGCCTGCCGCGCCTTGTTCGCCACCCATTACCACGAGCTGACACAGCTGACCGAACGCCTCACGGGCGTCGAGAACGCCACCGTGACCGCAAAGGAATGGGAGGGCGAGGTGATCTTTCTGCATGAAGTGCGCAAGGGCGCGGCGGATCGGTCGTATGGCGTGCAAGTCGCGCGGCTGGCCGGTCTGCCCGATACGGTCGTTGCGCGCGCCAAAGACATGCTGGCCCAGCTTGAAAAGGGTGCAAGAGAGGGCAAGAGCGGTTCCAAGATGGTGCTGGACGACTTGCCTCTGTTTTCGATGGCTGCCCCGCCCCCACTGCCTGTTATCAAGGACACAGGGGTCAATAAAAAACTCGCCGAGGTGTTCCCCGACGAGTTGACGCCCAAAGACGCGCTGGCCCTGATTTACGAGCTTAAGGCCCTTAGCCAGCAGGGGTAGAGCTAACGCCCACCTGCGCCGGACGCAAAAGACGCTCGTGCAGCATGAAACCAGCCTGGCTGACCTGAATGATATCGCCCGCCTTGGTGCCGGGCAGCGGAGCCTCGAACATCGCCTGATGAATTTGCGGATCAAATCGATCCCCGACTTGGGATGTAATCGGCTCTATCCCGTGCTTTTTGAACACATTGATCAGCTCGCGCAGCGTCAGTTCGACGCCTTCCAGCAAAGCACCTGACCCCTGACGCGTCTCGTCTGTCGCCGCCTCAAGCGCGCGGGACAAGTTGTCATAGATCGGCAACATATCGCGCGCCATTCTAGAACTGCCATATTGCTCTGCCTCGCGACGATCCCGTTCACTGCGCTTGCGCATGTTTTCAGAATCCGCCAGCGCCCGCATGAAACGGTCACGAAAATCGTCCCGCTCTGCGGTTACCTTTTCAAGTTCTGCCTGTACCTCATCCCACATGGGTGCCTCTCCGATATCGCCCGTCACATCGATCTGGATGTCCGATTCAGAAATATCGGACAGATCCAGGTCCGGCATTGTCGGTTTCTTTTGCTCGTCAGCCATCTTAATCCTCTTTACGCACGGTCAGCGATCAGCCGCCCAACCAGTTGCGCCGTGTAATCTACAATTGGAACGATCCGTCCATAGTTCAACCGGGTCGGCCCGATAACCCCTACAGCTCCGATGATCTTTCGGTCAGAGTTCATATATGGAGAGACCACCAAAGAGGAACCCGAAAGTGAGAAAAGCTTGTTCTCAGAGCCAATAAAAATCCGCACGCCTTCGCCGTCTTCGGTTAGTTCCAGAAATTCCGCAATATCCCGTTTACGTTCAAGGTCATCGAACAGGGTTCTGATGCGATCAAGGTCTTCTTCGCTTTCGCCGCCCAGCAGATTCGACCGACCGCGCACGATTAACCGTTCGTAAGGCTGGCCTTCGTTTTCCCAGATCGCCAGACCGCTTTCAACCAGATCGCTGGCCAGATCATCCAATTCGCGGCGCCGTTTGGAAATCTCTTGCAAAAACACTTTGCGCAGTTCAGTCAGCGTTTTACCCTCTGCCAAGGCGTTCAAGTAGTTCGCAGCCTCGCGCATGGATGATGGTGTTTGGCCAAGTGGTGGCGTGAAAACCCGATTTTCCACATGACCATCGGCAAAAACCAGCACCACCAACGCGCGGTCCGCCCCCAGTGTGACAAATTCGATATGTTTGATCGGCGCTTCATGCTTTGGCGTCAAGACAAGGCTGGCACCATGGGTAAGCCCCGACAAGGTTGAACCGATCCGATCCATCATCGTTCCGACATCACGACCATTTGATCCAAGAGTTGCATCGATCTTTTCGCGATCCGTCGCGTTCAGGTCTTCGACCTCCAGCAAGCCATCGACGAACATCCGTAACCCTTGCTGAGTCGGAATACGTCCGGCAGACACATGTGGCGAATCCAGCAACCCCAGATATTCGAGATCCTGCATCACATTGCGGATCGTCGCGGCAGAGACCTTTTCACTAAGGGTTCGCGTCAGGGTCCGCGACCCAACAGGTTCACCATTCGACAGATATCCCTCGACCACCCGACGAAACACCTCTCGGCTGCGGTCATTCATTTCTGCAAGGATCTGCGATTTGTCCGTCATTTCATCCGATACATAAAGCAAACGCTATTAACCCGGATTATTCATCGAGGCGAGGGTGTGTGATGGCGGCGGTAGCGTAAG
>CALGTJ010000524.1 GCA_937901435.1 uncultured Rhodobacter sp.
GATCACTCTCATACCGCAGCCGCCAACCGACCGTGGTGAATAATCCGGGTTAGGACGCATGTCAAAGAATTTCGCGTCGAACTGGTCGACGTCCTTTAGAATGGCGCGCGCGGGCACATAGTCGGCGCTGGCCCGCGTCGCGGCGTCAAAGCCATCTTCGGCCTCGTCGCGGTAAAACTGTTCGATGACACTTGTGCCGTCGCGGATCACATCCCAGAAGCCTTGCAAGGTCACCCCACCCGGCAGGCGTGCGGCCATACCGATGATGGCAATGGCGCGGTCATCGTCCCCGGACAGTGTCGTGCTCTGTTTTGTCGTCTGCGCCACACCGGGCGCGCGTTTTGCCAGTTTTGCGGCCAAATCACCCAGACGGGGCACGTCGAACAGCTCGGCAATCGCAAACCGCAGGCCAAGCTCTTTTTCCATGATCGCATGGGCCTCCATCAGCAACAGCGAGGTGCCGCCCAAATCAAAGAAGGTGTCACTGGCGCGCGGCGCATCACCGCCCAGAACCCGCTGCCAGATGGCAGAGATCGTGGCCAGAACGTCGTTTGGGTTTGCAACTGCCGTCTTGGAGATATCCTCTGCCAGGGCCTCTGTCGGGGCCTCTGTCGGGGCCTCTGGCAGGGCATCCATCTGGGCGCACAGGGCTTTGCGGTCAACTTTGCCCGCAGGCGTCAGCGGCAGCGCGTCAAGCACAAAAACCTTGCGCGGAAACACATCGCGGGCGATCTGGTCTTGTGTCATCTCGCGCAGAACGTTGGTGAACTCTGCCCTGTCGGTGACAGGATCAGAGGCCACCACAAAGGCAACAAGGTGGGCCGCCTGACCCTGCGAGGGCAGCAGTTCCACCACCACGTCCTCGACGCCCGGCTGGGCGCGCAGGATATGTTCGATCCCGTCCATCTCGACCCGCCGACCAGCAAGTTTGATCTGGCGATCCGCGCGGCCTTTGAAAAAGAACACCCCGTCAGGCTGTTGGCAGGCCAGATCGCCCGTCAGATATAGTGTCCCCTCCTGCCCCTCGCGCGGGTCGGGGATAAAGCTGGCGGCGGTTTGCGCGGCGCGGTTGAAATACCCCAGCGCCACACCTGCCCCGCCAATCGCCAATTGACCCACCGCGCCACGCTGCAGCGGGCGCAGGTCCTCGTCGAGGATCAGCGCGTCTTCGCCCGTCATCGCGCGCCCAATTGGCAGATCCCCGGCGCGCACATCCTTTAGGGTCACTTGGTGACACAGACTGTGCACACAGGTCTCGGTCGGCCCGTAGCCATTGAACAATTGCAGGCTCGGCCACGTGGTCAGCAACTTTTGTGCCACCGACGGCACCATGACATCCCCGCCCACTTCGCAAAGACGCACGGTTTCAAACGCATCAATCCGGTGGGTGACCATCAGATTGTGCAGACCCGCATACCACAGCGCAACCGTCACCCTGTGCTGGATCATCGTGTCCGCGACGGACTGTACCTCTGGTGTCGTGCTTTCCAGCACCGCCACAGCGGCCCCCACCAAAAGCGGGACAAGCGTTTCGATCAGCGCGCCGTCACAGGCAATCGTCGAGGCGTGCAGCACTACATCCGTCTGGTGCAGCGCAAGTTCGGGCTGTCCAAAGGCCATCAGGGTGATCGCCCGGTGCGGGACAAGAACGCCCTTGGGGCGACCCGTGGTGCCAGAGGTATAAAGCACGCAGGCCGGATCATTGCCAGTGATCGCAGGCCAGACCCGTTTGGTGGCTGTGAACGAGGTGTCAATGTCGAGGATCACCGGCGCCTGTCCGTCGAACAAGGCGGCCGCCTCTGCCATGTGATCCTGCTTTGCCAAAACCGCAGCCATAGGACCGTCGCTGGTGATGAATTTCAACTGTTCCGGCGCAAAACCCGGATCAAGCGGAACAAAGACCGCCCCGGCTTTGAGGCAGGCCAGCATCCCTACAATCGCCTCTGGCGAGCGCGTGGCGTAAAGCCCGACAAAATCGCCCGCCCCGATGCCCTGATCCGCCAGCAGTCCGGCCAGCGACAATACCCTGCTCTGCACTGCGCCATAGGTCAGCGTCTGGTCACGGCCCAACAGTGCCGCGCGATCCAAACCCGCTGTGGCGCAGGTTTGAAAGGCATCGGCAACAGAGACAGTGTGGTACAGATCGCTTTGCAAGATTAAACCCAATCAATTCATTCGTTTGCCCTTTGACATGCGCCAAAATCGATCAATTGGGTCCGACACCGTCTGTTTCCGTATTCGAACCAATCGGGCGTCGGATAAGAGGCTCCAACAGGCAGAAGACAACTAGCGTCTTTGCGCCAGCGTTAAGATTGAATTGCCAACGGCCCTCGGGGGCGCGGGTCACATATCGTGATGAATTTTCATAGGATTCTCTGTAATTACCTGTTTTTAGGTAATATTTTACACCTCCCTTAAAGATCGCGCACCAGATCGCGGGATTTGCGGGATTTGCGGGAATCTCTGCATTTCGCACAATAGAATTGATCGAAAGGTATTGTTTATGTTTGGTCCCCAAACACAGTCGGGCAACCTTTCAAATTTAAATTGATTCGGTGAGGTTTTTCCCAATAAAATCAATCTTAAATTGCATTTTTATATATTAATTATATTTTAGGTTGTATTCAGCAATTTCAACACGACCGAAAAGTCAACAATAGGTTGAACTATGCAGGAATCTTTCCCGCTGTATCTTAAGCCACAGATCGCAAGAGATATCCCGCGCTTTGGCTTTGCCCAAGCCAGGGGTGGGTTGCGATCACATGGCCAAGGCCCTCGATGTCCCACTGGTCTTCGATTACATAGCCCATCGCGGCGATCTCGGCCTCGAAGGCGGGGCGGTTGCGGATTTGATACGGCACCCGCCCCGCGCCGATCCTTTCGATGGTGAACGCCTTGGGACGACCCCAAAGCGCCACTTTGTTCACAATGATATAGGTGGGGCGATGTGGCAGGCTTTGCACAAACTCTGCAAACGGTTGATCAAGATACTGGAGCAGCCCGGACGCCAGCAACAGGTCAGAGTTTGGCAAGTCATCCGGTGCCATCTCAAACCGGATCGCCTGCGGCAACTCACAGTTTTGCTGCCGTTCCCGCGCGGCAGTGATGATGCCGGGCAAATCATAGACCGCCCAAGTCACCTCAGACAGGTCGAGAACACCGGAAAACGCTATGTATTTTGTCCCCAGATGGCCACCTGCGTCCGTCACGGCGCGGACCTGCGGCAACAATCGGTCAAGCCAAAAGACGACCGGATAATCGAGGGCGTGACGCTAGCAGATCTGGTCAAAGGACACATCGGCAATCGAGGCGTCGTCATACCCGGCTTGTTTGCCGGCAGGCAGCGCGGCCATGGCTGCCGTGCGCGTGCGATACACTCCGGCAAAGCGCGCGGCGCGACGGGTCCCTTTCAGCGCCCGCGCGGCAAGGATGGATGGCAGGCTGAGCCCCAGTTTCACGATCTGTTTCATGCGCTTCATGGTCCGACCTTTATCCTGTCGTTTCATCGCGCGCGGGCTTGGCCACCGATCCCGGCCCCATGCCAGAGCGCAGCTGGCGCCAGAACAGCGGGTCCAACCAGATGACCGAGGCCACATAGATGACAATTGACACCGCGCCAAAGCCCAAGGCCTCGACCAGATCCGGCAAGCCCCAATCCCGTGCCAGCCACTTTAACCCCGCCAACACGGCAATCCCGCATATCAAAGGCAGGATGGAATGGCGCAAAGGGCGCAGGACCGCCCACAAACGGATTTGCGCATACCGGTGAAACAGCCACCCGGTCGCCACCAGAACCAAGCCCGAAATCAGCACCTGAGACCATGCCACCATATAGACACCGCACTGCACGGCCCCACAGGTCAAGAGCACCGATGTGATCAACACCACCAATGTGAAGGGCGGCAGGCGTTTGGCCTGCCCGACGATGGACATCAAGGGTTCGGTCATGATCCCGAACAGGAACAGCAGGCGACTGACCGCAAGGATCGCGACCAGCGGCGCGGCTGGCAGCCACTCGGAACTGAGCAGCCCGCCGATAAGCGCATTGCTCATCAGCATCAGCCAGATCAAAACCGGAGCGCCCGCAGTGACCAAAACTTTGCAATGAAAACTGACTTGTTGATTGATCCGATCCAATTGACCAGTTTCATCCCCATTGTCGCGTGCCCGGCGAAAATGCGTCCACGCCAACAGTTGGGCCGGAAAGGCGATGATTTCACCCGCCGCGCTAACCAAACGGTCAGCCGCCCGGAAATACCCAACCGCCAGCGGGCCCAGAAACCCACCAATCAAAAACGTCGCCGTATAGAGCCGGATGTTGATCAATAGACGGCTGGCAAAGATCTGCCCCGAAAAGACCCAGAGCTCTTTCAAAAGCGCGCGGTCCATCCCCCGCATCGGGGCCAGTCGCGTGATCGCGAAACTCATCGTCACATGGGTCGCCTGAAACGACAGGCGGCCAAAGGCCAGCGACAGCACACCCCAACCCGACAGCAAAAAGGTAAGCGCAACGGCGAGGCCCACCACCTCTCCGCTGATTTCACAGATGGCCGAGGCCTTTAATCTGTTGGACCAGATCAACACGCCTTTTTGTGCCGAAGAGGTCGTCGCGATCATGACCCAGATCGAGAATAACACCAATAAAAGAACGGTTTGCGACGAAACTCCCAAGGCCCCGCCAAGCAGCGATCCAAGGATGCCAAGCCCGCCAACCGCAATGCCGGTCAGAAGGGCAACCAACAGAACCTGTCGCGGAATTGTCGCATCGCCCGATTGAGACATGATAAACGGGGCCCATCCGACCTCTGCCACACGCAGCAGCAGGATCGACGCCGCCGAGGCCAGCGCAAACACCCCGAAATCGGCAGGCCCAAGCACCCGCGCGGCCACAATGAAAACGGTGAATTGCGCGATCTGGGAAATGATGCGTTCAGCGACCGTTAACGCAGTGTCCCCAAGCGCTTTGCGGGCAACCATCCGAGACGGGGCATCGACGGCGTTGTGCGACATATCACACTCATCCAATTCTCACAGTGCCGCGCAGGTGGCTATATCAACCCCAACGTTAATCTGCGGGCGTATCATGTGCTTGCACAATTGGTTAAAACTTTTAAATCAACGATCTAGGAAACTCATTGTTTCCATCAAATTGCCCTGATTTGGTCATTATGCAACATTTTCCGGGCGACAGGATTCAAAGTAACTTGTTATTAACGACTTGGGCATGATTCGGCGCTGACCTGTGGGGGGGAGGCGCCTTTGCGTCTCTTAAGCGCATGATAATTCAAACGATTCAGAGGGACGCATCAGTCGCCAAGGCTGGCGCAGCAATCAGGCAATACTCGGCGAAATCAGAAAAACTGCGTCCGACGACAACCTCAAAAGTTGCGTTCGACAAGGTCTTTGCCGTCTTTGCCTTGGCCATCTTTTCTCCCGTTTTCTTGGTTATCAGTGGGTTAATCCTGGCGTTTGAAGGGCGTCAAATTTTCTTTGGTCACACGCGCATCGGGCAGAATGGAAAGCCGTTTCAGTGCTGGAAATTCCGCACCATGGTGCTTGACGCCGAGCAACGTCTGGAAGACGCGTTGCGCAAGGATCCGGCGCTGCGACAAGAATGGAATGAAACGCGCAAGATGAAGAATGACCCACGGATCAACAAACTTGGACGGTTCCTGCGCAAAACCAGTCTGGATGAGTTGCCCCAGTTCTGGAATGTCCTGAAAGGCGAGATGTCGGTGGTGGGCCCGCGACCAGTCGTTGCTAACGAGCTGCCCTACTATGGCGTCCATGTGCGCGATTACGCCTCTGTCAGGCCCGGCCTGACGGGCGCGTGGCAAGTCAGCGGACGCAGCAACACCACCTATGACGAGAGGGTCGCGCTGGATGTAAACTACATCCGCCATGGGTCGATGTGGGATGATATGTCGATCATCCTGCGCACGTTCCGCGCGATCCTCGGGCAATCCGGGGCCCATTGACGATGGCAAAGGGGACGGCATTGGTACAGGGATCTAACGCCTCGTCAAAGGCGAGAGAAGTGGTGATCGGGATCGCCACCACGGGCCGTGCGGGTATCTTGCAGCAAACACTGGATCACTTGGCCAGCCTTGCCGATGGTCCGGATGGCATCCTTGTCTGCATTGCGGACGAGTCTGATTTCAACGCCTGTGATCTCTCGGCCTTTCCCTGCCCGTTGCGCGTGCTGACCGCCCCAAAGGGGCTTTGCAATCAACGCAACACCATTCTGGACGCCGTCTCAGACACAACGGTCGTCTTGTTTCTGGACGACGATTTCCTTGTGTCAGAGGGCTATATCTCGACCCTGCGCCGCACGTTCGCGGCGGATTCAGAGATTGCCATGACCACCGGGACGGTCTTGGCCGATGGTATTCTGGGGGCCGGATTTGACCATGATGCGGGGCGCAGGTTCCTTGCCGCGCCGCTGGCGGGCGATACCACGGCCCCGCCAACGGTGATTTACAATGGCTACGGCTGCAATATGGCCGTGCGCGCCGCCGTTGCGCGCGAACATGGCGTTCGATTTGACACCAATCTGCCCCGCTACGGCTGGCTGGAGGACGTGGATTTCTCGCGCCGCCTTGCCGCGCATGGCCGGATCGTGAAACATCCCAATATGACCGGCGTGCATCTTGGCACAAAAACAGGACGCTCACGCGGGGTGCCTTTGGGGTATTCGCAGATCGCGAACCCGATTTACATGGTGCGCAAAGGCACGCTGAGCCGACGGCGCGCGGCACGGCTTATGCTGCGCAATCTTGCGGCCAATACCGCCAAATTGTTGCGCCCCGAACCATGGGTGGACCGGCGCGGGCGGCTGCGCGGCAATGTGATGGCGCTGCGGGATCTGATCATCGGACGGATCTGCCCCAAGAGGATACTGGATCTGTGAACATGCCTGTCATCCCAACCGGCGTGTCAAAGCTGACGGCTGCCTTTGACGTCGTCATCCTGAACGATTCCAGCGTTGCAAAGGGCGGCGCGACCTCTCTTGCGCTGTTGTCGGCTCAGATGCTGCGGGCGCGGGGGTATAAGGTCACCTTTATCTCGGGCGACAGCGGCGACGACGGGACGCTGGCAGCCAGCGGGATCACGGCCGTGCCCATGGGTGGCGCGCTTTTGCTGGACAGGACCAAGCTTTCGGCAGTCACGCGCGGCATCTTGAACACCGCCATCCGGGACCGCATCGCACAGCATATTGCGCAGAATGACACGCCCAACACCATCTATCACCTGCATGGCTGGTCCCGCATTCTGTCGCCTGCCGTCTTTGATGCACTGAAACCTGTCGCCCGACGCAGCTTTATCCATGCCCATGATTTCTTTCTCGGCTGCCC
>CALGTJ010000525.1 GCA_937901435.1 uncultured Rhodobacter sp.
TACGCTACCGCCGCCATCACACACCCTCGCCTCGATGAATAATCCGGGCTAGAGGCTTGATTGATCTAGAAAATACCTGAGTAGGTGACGTCGCTCAATCAGGTTTTGATGTTCGCCATGAATTCGCAAATGGAGGCTGGTATCTTGGTTTCACGTCATTTGGTTTTGGACGGTTTCCGTCAACTGACTCAAGGAAAATGGTTTTGGCAGAAATACCGAATTGGGAATCTTCGCACGATTATGACCAAAACTGTCTTCGGCATACCCAGACACGAACACAACCTTAACGCCGGGCCGCTTTTTCAGGGCCTTTGACACCCAGGTTGGCCCGTCCAGCCCGGGCATCACGACGTCGGTGACAAAGATATCGACCTCTAAATCAGGATCTTCGAGAGTTTCCAAAGCCTGTTCAGCACTTTCCGCCTCAAGGACGGTATAACCGCGCAACCGAAGAGCACGGCTGGCAAACGCGCGCACGGGGGCCTCGTCTTCGACCAAAAGTACGACCCCGCCTTTGGATTTTCCCAAATGGCGAATCGGCGTCTTTGGCGTGTCCACAGGAGATGGCGCAACGCCGCAGTGAGCCGGGAAATACATGGTAAACACGCTCCCTTTGCCGGGCTGACTATCGGCAAAGATATAGCCCCCGGATTGTTTCACGATCCCATAAGCCATACTCAGGCCCAGCCCGGTGCCCTCGCCAAGGCGTTTTGTTGAATAGAAGGGCTCGAATATCTTGTGCAACTTATCTCTGGCAATCCCGCATCCTTCATCGGCCACCGTGACGACCACATAGTCTCCCGGGGGCACCTCTGCCTGATCGCGACTGAGCGGCGCACGCAGTCTTTCGCTTCGGGTTTGCACAGTGATCCTGCCCCCGTCCGGCATGGCGTCACGCGCATTCACCACGAGGTTCATAAGCACCTGTTCCAATTGACGTTTATCCGCGCGGATCCCGGGCAAATCAGGATCGTGGTTCCAGGACAGCTGTACTTTTTCGCCAACAAGCCGGTTCAGCAGATGGGTCAGCTCACTAAGCGTATCGCGCAGGTCGATCAATTCAGGCTGCATGTTCTGTTTGCGGGAAAACGCCAGCAATTGCCCCACCAGCGAGGCCGCCCGATTGGCGTTCTGATTGATCTGCATCAGATCGCCGTAATTCGGATCCCCCGGTTCATGCCGCAAAAGCAACAGATCACAATACCCTGAAATCGCGGTCAAAAGATTGTTGAAATCATGGGCCACGCCACCCGCAAGCTGCCCGATCGCCTGCATTTTCTGGCTTTGAACAAATTGTCCTTCGAGGGTCTTCAACTCTGTTGCGTCAATCAGGACGGCGAGAATCGAGACAACCCCTTGATCGACCATTCGCCCAAGCGCCACCTGAAGATAGATTTCCTGTGAGGGCCGCGTGGCGCGCACGATTTCTGTGCGCCCTGCCCCACGACCTTCGGCCACGTCCAGCAACCACTCATCTATCGGCCTGCCAAGACCTTCGACCACATCGGCGAAATCCGCGTCTTGTGGGTCCGTCAGGGCCAGCAGCGTCCGCGCGCGACTATTTGCCATCAGGATCTCGCCACGCGGCGAGATGCGCATGACCGGAACGGGCATCGCCTCGGCATGGGCGATTTCGGCGTCAAAAATTTGATCCGGCCAAATAAAGATCTGACTTAGCCCGTCCGCATCCTCAAGAATTGCCAAATGAGCCGACAATGGACCCTTTATCGTTTCAATTTGATTCACTCGGCCCGTTTTAGGGGGTAACTCGGCAATCACCCGGTCGAGCGTCTTGGGGCGCCCGCCCAGCAGCGCGTGCATTGCCTCGTTCATTTCAAGAATCGAGTTGGCCTTGCTGACCCGCATCATCGGCAGGGCAACATTGAACGTGCCAACCTCGCTCACCTGATTGAAACGCTCGTCTATCCTCCAGAAATACCCAACCTTATCAATACGGTGCACAGACAAACGCAAAGCGCCCTTGGTGGCAACGATATCCTCTGTGACCGCGCCTTGCACCTCTGCTTTGGCTTGCATCCGACGCACAACCGTTTGCGGCGTCGCAAAGAGGTCGCCAATTGCACTGGAAAGGTGACTGGCCTTGGCGGGGAATCTGAGTTTTGCTGCGGGCTTTCGGTGCAGAATGCGCCCCTCTTCATCCGTGCCAAAACAAGGAGCCGCGTCATGTTCACTCATCATTTCGGCAGTTTGCCAGACGCTTGTCTGGCTTTTTTTGTGCCGTATCTCAAGAAATCTGATCAGAAAAATCAACGTAATCAGTGTGATCCCGGCAACAAGGACGGCCCGCCCAACTAAGGCATCTGCAAATAGAACGGCAAGCGCCAAACATCCGATTGCGGGGGCAATCACATGGCTTACGCGGGGCGCCGATGCCAGCGCGATACGGGTTAGGGAACTGGATGTATGAGCCGCGTCCGTCACGGACTCCTCCTAAGTGATGATGCGATCACTTAGAGCCTGAAATGGTTAACCACCGGTTAAGAAAAGTCGCCCAGTCCGGTTATTATGCCTCAGTCTTAACGCGTGTTAACACCGCAACATAAAAGCCATCTCCGCCGTCCAAAGGCGTAAACCGTTCTTCTGCCGTAGACGTCCATTCTGGATTTTTCGACGTGAAATTTGAGATTTTCTCTGAATTTTCACAGTTAAGTAACGAACATGTCGCATACGCCAGAGTGCCACCGGGCGCGACCAGTGCTTTGGCCGTGTCCAGGATCCCGCTCTGGCGCAGACAAAGATCTGTCAAACGATCAGCGGTCAACCGCCATTTTGCGTCCGGAGCGCGCCGCCACGATCCACTGCCAGAACAAGGTGCGTCGCAAAAGACTAGATCATAGCCCTGCGCGGTAAGATCCTGCGTGTCGATCTGCGTGACCTCAACTCCCGCACGGGCAGCACGGGCGGGAATATCCTGCATCCGCGCCGGGTCGATATCATGGGCAAAGACCTGCACGTTGGGCTGCGCGGCCAGGGCCAAGGATTTTCCGCCCCCCCCGGCGCAATAATCCAGACAGCGCGGTGCCCTTGGCAACCTGTCGACCACCGCCTGCGAGGCCGCGTCTTGCAACTCGACCAGCCCCTGTTGATAGGCCTCGGAATTGGCGATCCGGCGCGGGTTGGCGATGACTTCAAGCGCCGTCGCGGACAGGGGGTGAGGTGCCGTCAAGATGTCATCGCGCGCCAAAGCCGCTTGCGCTGTCACCAGCGTCGTCTTGGCCAGATTCACCCGTAAAAACACAGAGGCACGCTGGCGCAGAGCCTGCAAAACAGGTTCACAATCCGCGCCAAGGCTTTGATCCATCTCGGGAAACAGCCAATCTGGCATATCCAGACGTATAGGGTTTGGGGCGTCCTGTAGTTGTGTGTCGGGCACCTCGCCCTCGGCCAAAGCGGGCGGAGCATAGGCCGTTCCGGTGAAGGTCTGTGCGAGGTCTTGGCCCTGCGCACGCAACGCCCCGATCATCAGGGCGCGCCCCGTTTCGCCGCCCCCCAGCCAGCCGTAAGAGCGTTTGCAGCGCAGCGCATCAAACACCAGATCGCGCACCGCAGCCCGGTCGCCAGACCCGGCATAGCGATTGCGCCGCGCCCATGTGGTTAGCTCTTTTTCCGCAGGCCCACCCACGAGGATCAGGTCCAGAACATCAATCGCCGCCGCAATGCGGGCTGCCGGGGTCATCGTTCAGGACATCCGGTAATTCGGGCTTTCGCGGGTGATCTGTACGTCATGCACATGGCTTTCCTTCA
>CALGTJ010000526.1 GCA_937901435.1 uncultured Rhodobacter sp.
GTTCATGTGCATCGGGCTGAACTATTCCGACCACGCCGCCGAAACCGGGGCCGCAATTCCAGAGCACCCGATCCTGTTCATGAAGGCCAACAGCGCGATCTGCGGCCCCAATGACGATGTCTACAAACCACGCGGTTCGCAGGCGACCGATTGGGAGGTCGAGCTGGGCGTCGTCATCGGCACCAAGTGCAAATATGTGTCCGAGGCAGACGCATTGGACTATGTGGCGGGCTATTGCACGATCAACGACGTGTCAGAGCGGGATTTTCAGGCGAAACGCTCTGGTCAGTGGACCAAGGGCAAATCCTGCGACACCTTTGGCCCCACAGGTCCCTGGATGGTGACAAAAGACGAGATCGCGGACGTTCAGAACCTCGATATGTGGTGTGACGTTAACGGCAAGCGGATGCAGACCGGTAACAGCAAGACGATGATCTTTACGGTCGCGCAGATCGTGGCGCATCTGTCCGAACTGATGACGCTTCACCCCGGTGACGTGATCTCGACAGGGACGCCTCCGGGGGTCGGATTGGGGATGAAACCGCATCCGATCTACCTGAACAAAGGCGACGTAATGGACGTCTGGATCGAAGGCCTTGGCCAGCAGACCCAAACCGTGAAAGAAGACGCATGAGCAAGCCTGATATGATCCTTGTTGGCGGTGCCAGCCAGCGTATGCAGGACCAGCTTGCCGAAGTGTTCACCGTCCACGTTCTGCCGCAGGACGCGGCGGGGCGTGAGGCGTTTTTCGCCGCCAATGGCGAAAACATCGGATATGTTCTGTCCAGCGGTCATGGCGGTGTGCCGGGAACGATGATGGAACAGATGCCCAATCTGAAAATCGTCTCGAACTACGGCGTGGGCTATGATGCGGTCGACGTGGACACTGCCGTGTCACGCGGGGTTGTCGTCACGCATACCCCCAACGTGCTGAACGACGATGTGGCCAATACTGCTGTGATGCTGGTGCTGACCGCCTCGCGCAACTTTTTGGCCGACAATGCGCATCTGATGGCGGGCAACTGGCCCAAGGGAGCCGCGCCCCTGTCGCAATCCATTCGCGACAAGACCGTGGGTATTCTGGGTCTGGGTCGGATCGGCATGGTCACGGCGGAAAAACTGGCCGTCTTTGGGGTGAAGATTGTCTATCACACCCGCTCTGAACGCGATGTGCCCTATCCCTACTACGACAATCTGACAGAAATGGCGCGCGACTGCGATATCCTGATCAGTATTGCGCCGGGTGGGGCAAGCACCGACAAGATCATCAACCGTGACGTCATGGATGCGCTTGGTCCTGACGGTCTGCTGGTCAATATCGGGCGCGGCACTGTCGTGGACGAGAGCGCGCTGATCGCCGCCTTGCAAGAGGGGCGTCTGGGCAAAGCCGCGCTGGATGTGTTCGAGGACGAGCCGAACGTCCCCGCCGCGCTGATGGCCTGTCCCACGGCCACGCTTCTGCCCCATGTGGGCAGCGCGACAGTCCAGACCCGTCAAGCCATGGGCGATCTGGCCGTCGAGAACCTCACCGCGTTCCATGCCGCCGGCAAGGCGGTGACGCCTGTGCCAGAGTGTCAGAGCCTCTAGACAATCCGCGCTCCCCTTTTGGGGGAGCGCACTGCGGAGACCCAAGACATGCCCCGGATCACCAGCATCAAGACCCATCTGTTCAATGTCCCGCTGGATGAGGTTCTGGTGGACGCCAAACATGGCGATCATACGCATTTTCAACTGGTTACCTGCACTATCACGCTAAAGGATGGCACCCAGGGGACCGGCTATACCTATACCGGCGGCAAGGGTGGTCATGCGATCAAGGCGATGATCGACCATGACCTCACCCCCTTTCTTGTCGGACAGGATCCCACCGATATCGAGGCGCTCTATGACGCGATGGGCTGGCATGTCCATTACGTTGCGCGGGGCGGCATCGCCTCTTTCGCCATTTCGGCGGTGGACATCGCCCTGTGGGACATTCGCGGCAAAGGCACCAACCAGCCCTTGTGGAAAATGGCAGGCGGTCACGGGCAGGAATGCCGCGCCTATGGCGGGGGCATCGACCTTGGCTATCCACTGCCAAAACTGCTCGACAGTATCCGCGGCTATCTGGCCCGCGGGCTGAACGGCGTGAAAATCAAGATCGGGCAACCCACGCTGGCAGAGGATATCGCCCGCATCGCAGCCGTACGCGATCTGATCGGGCCCGATATCGCCTTTATGGTCGACGCCAATTTCTCGATGAGTGAAGATCAGGCAATCACCGCCGCCACGGCCTTTGCGCCCTTTGACCTGCTCTGGTTCGAGGAACCGATCATCCCCGACAATTACGCAGGGTTCGCCCGTATCGCCAAAGAGACGGGTATGCCGCTGGCCATGGGTGAAAATCTGCATACGATCCACGAATTTGAATATGCGGTGGATCAGGCCCGCCTGAGCTACCTTCAACCCGATGCCTCGAACTGTGGCGGGATCACGGGCTGGTTGCAGGTCGCTGACCTATGCCGCAACCACCGGATCCCCGTCTGTAGCCACGGAATGCAGGAACTGCACGTCAGCCTCATGGCGGGTCAGGCAAACGCCGGCTGGCTAGAGGTGCATTCTTTCCCGATTGATCGCTACACCCAGCGGCCTCTGGTGATCGAAAACCACATGGCGCAGGCCCCCGACACCCCCGGAACTGGGGTCGCGTTTGACTGGGCCGTCCTCAACGCCTTCAAGGTGGCCTGATGCGCGCCCTGCCGCTTGGCTTTGCCGGGACACTGGGCTTTACAACGACACTGGGCCTTACAGCGATACTGGGCCTTACAGCGCCAGCTGCGGCCCAGTCGCAGGACGAGATCGACTTTGCCCGCCGCCTGCTGGAAAGCCTGCAAAAGACCTCGATCGCGCAGAACAGAGAGTTTTGCGGCATCATCGGGATCACGAATGAGGGCGAATTGATCGCCAGCACCCCGCGACGGGGAACGGCGGCCTCTTGCGATCCGCGTGAGCCGCGCGGCGTCGACGAGGTCATCGCCAGCTTTCACACACACGCCGGGTTCGATGATACCTATGACAGCGAAGTCCCCTCTGCCGACGATATCATTGGCGATATGGAGGACGGGCTGGACGGCTACGTCGCCACGCCGGGCGGTCGGCTGTGGTTTATTGATGGCCAATCAGGCACCACGCGCCAGATCTGCGGGCTGAAGTGCCTGACCCAAGACCCCGACTTCGAATCCGAAGTCTATGGACCCATCAAACAGACCTACACTCTGGGGGAAATTGAACAGCGCGACTAACGCTGATCCGGCAAACCCTGGACACAAGGCGCACCAAGAGGATACGGGCGGCGGGCCCCAAAGGCTCTGCAAGAGCATTTGGGGAGCATAAAGCGGCGCTTCAGCGCCTCCATTTGACAAGTCCCCGTCACCCGCAACGATCAGTTGTTTCCACTGTTGCCACGCGGACGCGTCGGATCAACCGGGGCGGCGGGGACAACGGGCGAAACAGGCACGGCAGGCGCAGACCCACCTTCTGGCGTTATCAGCCACAACTGGCCTGACACGTTCTGACAATCATCCATAAAGGCCACACCGCCAAGAAACGCATCGGAAGCAAAGCGGTTTCCCTCAAGACATTTGTTCTGCGGCTCCAGAAACATCGTCTGCAACCGAACATACCCATCCTGCTGGGGTACGATCTTCCAGAATTGTCCCGACACATTCTGGCACTCGTCCAGAAACGCACCCCCCTGCAGAACCGACGTCTGTTGCAGGTTATTGCCCTCAAAGCACTTTCCTTCGGGTGACTGAAACATCGTGGTCAGCTTGTAATACCCATTCCCCTGATCCAGAAATTCCCACAATTGCCCGGACACATTCTGACAATCATCCATGAATGCCGCTCCACCCTGCATGGATTGGCGATCATAGCGGTTTCCCTCCAGACATTTCCCCTCCGGGGCCTGAAACATGGTCTGCAATCGGTAATACCCGGAGTATTGCTGCGCCCAACCGTCACTGGCCCCGATCACGACAAAAGCCACTCCCAAAGTCGTGGCCCAAAACGCCTCTGTTGGCGCGAAAGTCCCCATCTTAATCTTGATTCTCAAAGATCGTCCTTCCAAAAAGCAGCCCTGCCACACCCCACACGATGGCATGCTCTGCTGGAAAAACAAAGCAATTGCGCAGGGCCACCGGAACCGCTGGCGGAAAGCTCTGGGATAAGTCGGCAGAACCTCGCAAAACGGTCACGCCTGCGTGACCCGATAACACATCAGACAAAACTCGTGGTACAGTCTTAGTCAAAGCGCCGCCTACAGCGCCATACCGGGGAGCCCAAAATGAAATCCATGCTGTCAACCGCCCTAGCCGCCGCCATTCTTGCGAGTGCTGCGGGGGCCGAACCTTTCAAATGGGCGGGGACAACCGATCCGCAGACCATGGATCCTCATGCCGTCAACTCGGCTCCGGTTCTGGGCTTTCTCAACAACGTCTACGAAGGCCTCGTGCGCCTGAACAAGGACGTGGTTCTGGAGCCCTCGCTCGCAACCTCGTGGGAGCCTTTGCCGGATGGCGCAGGCTGGCGGTTCAAGCTGCGCGAGGGCGTTACCTTTCACGATGGCGGCACCTTCAACGCCGATGACGTGATATATTCCTATGGTCGCGCCTCCAGTGATGCCGCTGACGTGCGCAGCTGGTTTGCCCCGGTCAGCGATGTGGTCAAGGTTGATGAATTCACCGTCGATATCCTGACCAGCGCGCCCAACCCGATCTTTCCCGAAAGCATCGCCAACTGGATGATCATGGATGATCTGTGGACCAGCCAGTTGGGCGCGGATCTGCCGGACAAGGAAATTGGCAACGCCGCCACGCTGAACGCCAATGGTACCGGGCCTTTCATGTTGAAAGACCGCCAACCCGGCCTGCAAACTACGCTGGTGCCAAATCCGGACTGGTGGGACACGTCTACACATAACATCACAGAGGCGACGTTTACCCCGATCCAGAACGACGCCACCCGCGTGGCGGCCTTGCTGTCTGGCGATGTCGATATGATCAACCCGGTGCCCGTACAGGACGCCGCGCGGGTGGATCAGCGCGACGGGGTCAAGGTGATCCGGGGCGTGTAATCCCGCGTCATCATGCTGGGCTTTGCCCAAGAGGCCGAGACGCTGAAATACGGCGCGAATGCGGGCGAGGCGAACCCGTTCAAGGACGTGCGCGTCCGCGAGGCTGTGGCCAAGGCGGTCAATGTGCCCGCCATACTTCAAACCATCATGCGCGGCAGTGCCGAACCCGTGGCCCAATTGGTCACGCCCGCGATGAAAGGCTATTC
>CALGTJ010000527.1 GCA_937901435.1 uncultured Rhodobacter sp.
GGTTTGCAATCGGTATCGCATCGGCTGGGCAGGCCCTTGGGCAGGGGCTGGTCCCGTATGGCGCGGGATATTTGATCGAAGCGTCGGGTTGGCAGAATGCGCTGACATATCTGGGGGCTTTTGCGGCCATCACACTGATCCCGCTCTCATTCTTGATGCTGACCCCACCGACGGCGCAAAAGGCAGCGGGTGATCCCAAAGCGGTTGGTCCGGGGCTGTCGTCGCGGATCGTTTTGCCGGCTTTGTCAATCGCGGTACTGGGCTGTTGCGCCGGTATGGCAGTGCCGCTGATGCACCTCGTTCCGCTTATACAGACTGTCTGCGGTGTCGGAGCCGAAGCCGGGGGACCCTTGCTGTTGATGCTCGTGGCTGCGATTGGCGGGCGGCTGTTCTTTGGCCGCCTTGCGGACCTGATCGGCCCATTGCGGGCATGGATGGCGGCAACGGCATGGCAAACAGCCTTGATGTTAGGGTTCCTTACACTGGGAACCATGCAGGCTTTCTGGATCTTCGCGCCGCTCTATGGATTTGGATACGGCGGCGTCATGACGGGCGTTCTGATCTCGGTCCGTGCGCTGACACCGCCCTCGCGTCGTGCATCGGCAACGGGCATCGTGTTGGCGTTCGGGTGGCTGGGTCATGCGCTGGGAGGCTGGCAAGGCGGCTTGTCTTTCGATTTCAGTGAGACCTATGTCTGGGCGTTCGCCAACGCGACATTCTTTGGAGCGATCAATCTGGCGATTATTGGCACCCTGTATTTGGCTTTGCGTCGCAGGTTTTCGTCAGCGTCAGATAGTCGTCCGGCTCTGTAGCCTTGATGATCGCGGCACGGGGTTCCGGATCACACCGAGCCTTGAGGCGGTGCTTTGACGCGCGGCTCTAATCCGACCAATTGCGCCATCTGCAAAAGACACCTGCTGACCTCAGTCACAAAAGGGACTACTTTTGCGGGCAAGGAGGGCGCCCATGCAGATTGACCTGTCTAACGGCAGCATTCACGCGCAGGTTCGAGGACACGGAACGCCCGTTGTGATCATGCACGGGGGCGGTCTTGACCATCGGCACATGTTGGATGCCCTTGAACCCGTTTTCACTGACGCCCAAGGCTGGCAGCGCATCTATATCGACCTGCCGAGCCACGGGCTGTCCACAGTAAATGCAGATGTGCGCTGTCAGCAAGACGTTCTGAACATGATCAGCGACTTCGTTCAACAGGCGCTCAAAGGGCAAAGATGCGCGTTGATTGGCGAATCCAGAGGCAGCTATCACGCGATGGGCCTTGCGCATATCCGACCTGATGACTTTCTTGGGATGATGATGATCGTTGCAGACGCAATGCCCGGGTCAACCCGTGATTGGCGTCCCGAACACCAGACTTTGGTCTCTGTGCCGAACGGCGCCACGCAGGACGCGTCCCCCGCTGCTATTGCGCGCTATAAGCGGTTGGTCGTTCAAAGACCGGACATACTGGAAAAGATTGAACGATCAAAGCTAGTGGCGATGGACCTTGTCGATCAGGATCTGGCAGCACGTATTCAAGGCAATTTCGATTTTGCCTTTGACCTGTCAAAGCCGATCTCGATTTTCGACGAACCCTGCCTGATCGTCAACGGGCGGCAGGATGCGATGGCGGGATATCAGGATATGCTGGACAGAGTTGAACACTATCCCCGCGCGACGCTTGCAGTGCTGGATTGTGCTGGTCACAGCCTTGCCTGGGAACGGCCCGAAGTGTTCAAAGCTCTGACACTGGACTGGCTTGAGCGCATGAGGGTCGCGAAATCGCATCAATAAGGCGCGGCCCGGATTTTTGGGGATGGTTAGCATCGCCGCTGAATATGACGCCTATATCGCAGGCAATCCATATCCCTCTTCGGCCACAACGTCAGCCGCCCAAGTTGTGAAAGCCACAATTTTGGGGTCATCCCACCGTTCGCGTGACCCAAGCAGACAGACGCCGCCAAATGGTCCATCACAGATCATGTCGGCAAACGGTGTCACGAGCGCGCCACTGTCCAACTCTTCACGGCACAGCACACGGTCCGCCATCACAAAGCCAGCCCCCATCAAGGCCGCGCGCGTCGCCATGTCCAGATTTGGAAAGTCATGTCCGTTTCGCGCATCCAGATCGTTCGGCGCAAAGGCAGAAATCCATGCGGCCCAATCATGGTGTTTGGGGGTCTCGTGAAGAATGTCAAAGCGCGACAGATCGGCTGGGCTTTGCAGCGTGCCAGCCCGCACCAAAAAGTCGGGCGAGCAGGCCGGTGTCAGATGGACCGGAAACAAGGGCAGCATCTTGACGCTCGCAGGTCGATTTGGCCAATGCTCCACTGAAAACCCCAAGTCATAATCCGTCTCATCATATCCGGTGTCTCCGTGAAAATCGGTGGTCAACCGAACCCGAATATCGGGGTGTCGCGCCCGAAAGCCCTCAAGCCTCGGGATGAGCCAACGGATGGACGTCGCAGGCGGGCAGATGAGTTTCAGATCGTTCCTATCCGCTTTCAACCGCTCGACCTCATTTGCGATTTTCTGGAAAGCCTCGGCAAGGATCGGTTGGAACTGCTTGCCTGCATCAGTCAGGCGAACGCCCTTTACCTGCCGCGTGAAAAGCGGGACGCCAAGATAATCCTCAAGGACCTTCACATGCCGGCTGACAGCCCCGCGCGTCACGTTCAACTCATCAGAGGCCGCGATGTAACCGCCATGGCGGGCGGCGGCCTCGAAGGCGCGAAGGGCATTTAACGGAGGAAGGCGCATTTTTCCCAAGGATTAATTTATCTGACCCATTGTAGGAAATAGCTTCGCTTGAAGGCAAGTTTAAATTGGGGCCACCTCGTCTCTATGAAGAAAACTGTCAACATAAAGTCATCCATTTGGTATAAACTCAAAGGTGTCGATCGCTGGCTAAGGGATGCTCTTGCCGCAGGGATCAGCAGATTGACCCGGAAACCTACGCCCAAAGATCTGGACGCGATGCTTACCCAAGACATCCAACGATTGGCCCTGCTGTCACCACACCTGCTTGCCGATATCGGTTTGGTCCAGACGGACAAAAGCAACCTTGCAAAGGTCGCTGAAATCACCCTGCCTCCAAACGCCCGGTCGCCCCGATGATGCGCGTGCTGGGAACGACAGAGCCGCATAGAAAACCCAAATGACGACAGTCCTCAAACGTTTGGCGTCAAACCGTTTGGCGTCAAACCCTTTGGCGGTGGTCGTGGCTGTTGCGGCGTTGTTGACGGTCTTGGACGGATCGGTGAACGCGTCGTCAGTCTTGTCTTGGTCCTGCGTTGGACGTTACCGGATCAATCCGGTCGCATCGACACCATGCGGTTATAAAAACTGCGGGTCCAGCGACAGCCCACTTTTGCGAAACGCGGCCATGGGATAGTCGCGATCCTTCGCAAGACGTTCAAAGCAGAAATTTGATTCCTGTTCCTTCAGCTTGGCATAGAACCGCTCGCCCTCGCCCCGGTCACCCTCGTGCGCGGCAAGTGCCAGCAGGTAGCGCAGGGGCGGGCGGAAATCCGGGCACAGGATATGCGAGGAACGGGCGTATTCCTTTGCAAGAGAGTAGTTATGTGTCACCACGCGGGTCAGACAGCAGGCCATGTCCAGCCACGCCTTGGTCGCCCCGACCCCACCGATACGCTGGGCGCGGGTGGCATAGAGATGGGCCTTGTCCGGGTGGCCATTGTAGATTGCGGCGGTGCTCAGCGCATCCCATGCCAGCGGATTTGCGGGGTTCATCGTCACTGCATCCTGCGCGATCTGAGCACTGCTGTGCGGCGTGTCTTCAAGGATCAACAAAACTGAAGCGGTCAGCGCGCAGGCATATGAATTCTGCGGCTCGTCCTCCATAGCTAGGCGGACAAAAGCAGTTGCTTCGTCCGCGTTTTGCTGCAGGTTGACGGGATGCATCTCGACGACCTGCATCATACGCAGGAATCCGCGCCATGCGTCGTAAAGCCCGCGCGGTACGATTTCAGACGCCTGAACCAAAAGCTTGTCCGCCTCCAACAGGCTGTCAGGGGTCATGCGAAAGACGCGTTTTGCCGCCTGTTGGCACAGGAAATCCGCCGCGCAATGCGGGCCGGGGCGACCCCAGATCTGTCGGGCTTGACTGCGCAATGCCTCTACGGAATCAAACGCCAGCTTTTGAAAGCCGACGCTTTGAAAGACGGGTGCGCGGTCCACCTCTAGCCCGGATTATTCATCGAGGCGAGGGTGTGTGATGGCGGCGGTAGCGTA
>CALGTJ010000528.1 GCA_937901435.1 uncultured Rhodobacter sp.
TCCATCTTTGGCTCTTGGGGCGGCTCTGCCCGCTCCCCTGCCCGCTGAACCGTCTTGCGCGGGTCAACAACCGACCACAGCACAGCCTCGTCCAGCCTGGCGGCAAGGCGCTCTGGCTGAAAGGTCACGGGTGCGGTCGCCAGTTCATAGACCGCCAAGGCCTCTGTCGGCAGGATCGTCGGGTCCGTGACCTGCCATTCGCTATCGGGCACCGCTGGCGATAGGGGAAAACGCAGCAGGTCCGCCTCTGGATCGGCCAGACGCTGCACCGTGGCGCGCGCCAGTTCCGAGGCGGCGTTGCGTGACAGGCAATGGGTGCGGATGCGCACCACGTCCTCTGGCTGCCAATGGGCGGGCGTGGTGCCAAGCTCTGCAAATTCCGGCGGTAGCGGCAAATCGCCTGCCAGCACAAGATCGACCCCCGCATTGATCCCATCCGCAAAGGCGGTGCAGATCGCCTCTGCGTCCTCGCCATAGGCCGCCCATTCCGCCGCCATGTCCCCCCGGTACAAAAACAGCCGCGCCGCGCGGTCCTGCATCAGATAGCCGGGGCCGAAATCTGCCGCCAACAGCCCCAGCCCGCGCTTGCGCCACAGATCAATCTGCCACAGCCGGTCGCGCACCGCATTGAAACCTTGCAGAAAAAACGCGTCATGACTGGTCTGCGCGCGGATATGCGCCATGCCCCATGGATCGACGGAAATGCTGGCCGGGGCGTCAAGGCCTGAAAGGGTGAAAGCTGCCATATCCGGCTCCTTGGTACTGACTGTTTGCTACTGACTGGCTAATACTGGCTGATGGCGCGCGCGGCCTCTTGGCCCAGCGGCACCACGCGGGTGACGTAATCCTCTGGCGTCCATTCGGCCAGCGACCCGGCGATATGGATGGCCCCGACCGGCTCTCCCCTTGTGTTGAGAACCGCAAACCCCGCAGCAATCTCTCCGGCAAGCACCTGCCCGATGGCCAGCGAATAGCCAAGGCGGCGGGCGTTCTGCACCTTTTCAAGGATCTCGCCAGCCCCGGTGACCGTATGAGGCGTAAAGGGGCGACGATCAGAGCGGTCGATGATATCGCGCACGTGGGCGTCCGGCAGTTTCGACAGGATCGCCCAGCCGCCAGAGGTGCAAAACGTCGGCACGCTGTGCGCCACCAGCGTCGTGTAAAACGTCTGGCGCTTGGTTTGCAGCCGGACGGCGTACAACAGACGCAGATCATCAAACAGCGACAGATCCACCCGCTCGCGCACCGATTTGCGCAACTCTTGCAGAACCGGCGTGGCGCGCCGCACCAGCGGATCCAGCCGCAACCGGTCAAGCGTATGGTCCAGAATGCGAATTCCGGGGCGAAACCCGCTCTCTGTGGTGTCTTTCTCGATATATCCAAGCGAGCGTAAGGTGTGGACCATGCGCTGGGCAGCACTGCGATCCATGCCCGCCCGTCTGGCGATTTCGGACAGGGACAAGGGCGCATCCGCATGGTGGAACGCCGACAGTACCGTCATCGCCCGCTCGACCGACCGCACGAAAAGCGTGTCTGATCGCTGCTCTTCGGTCAGATCACGCAGACCGGATTCGGCGCGGGTTGTGTTCCTCGGCATCACCTCTCCTCAGAGAGGCCCATTGACTTGACGCAAGGCCACCCTCTAGGCTTTCAATACGATGCAAGCGTATCGCTTTGCAATACACTTGCCACTTGGTTTGGGCGGCCTCAAGGTCTGGCGTTGGTCAGATCATCAGAGGCCAGAATAAAGGACTGCTATGACGTTCCGGGTCGCACTGGCGGGTTTTTTGCATGAAACAAACACCTTTGCCCCCAGCAAAGCGCGGATGGCCGACTTTGTTCAGGGCGGAGGCTATATGCCGATGGTGCGGGGCGACGCGATGATCCCGCGCAGCAAAGGCATAAATCTGGGCATTGGCGGCGCGATCGAATTTGGCGAATCGTCGGGCTGGAATATGGTACCTGTGCTCTGGGCGGGGGCGATCCCGTCGGCCCATGTGACGCGCGATGCCTACGAAAGCATCACCGATGATATAATTTCAGGCATTGCCGCCGCAGAGGATCTGGACGGCGTCTTTCTCGACCTGCATGGGGCTATGGTGGCCGAGCATGAGGACGACGGCGAAGGCGCGTTTCTCGCCCGTGTGCGCGCCCTTGTGGGGCCGGATGTCATGATCGCCGCCGCACTGGACCTGCATGGCAATATCACCGCGCAAATGGTCGAGGCCGCCGATGTGCTGGTCGGCTTTCGCACCTATCCGCATGTGGACATGGCCGACACAGGCCATCGCGCCGCACAGCAACTGGACCGCCTGATGCACAAGCTGAGGCACAGGGCCGCGCCCGATGCCAAGGCGTTTCGTCGCCTGCCCTTTCTGGTGCCCATCGCTTGGCAAAGCACCAGCGCCGAACCGGGGCGCGCACTTTATGATCTGGTGGCCGATTGCGAGGGCGGCACAATACCAAGCACCTCTTTCTTCTTTGGCTTTCCGGCCGCCGATTTCCCCGGCTGCGGGCCGACCGTCATCTGCTATGGCGCAACCCAAGCGGATGCGGACCACGCCGCCGACACCATAGAACAGGCCGTCCTCGACGCTGAACCCGTGCTGGCAGGCGTGACTTATGACCCGGACGCGGGCGTGATCGAGGCGATGCGCCTCGCGCAAACCGCGACCAAGCCCGTCGTGATCGCAGACACGCAGGACAATCCCGGTGCCGGAGGCGACAGCAACACGACCGGTATGCTGCGTGCCCTTGTGCGCAACAAGGCGCGCCGTGCCGCGCTTGGCAATATGGTCGACCCAGCTGCCGCCGCCGCCGCCCATGCGGGCGGAGAAGGCGCGCGGATCACCATCGCGCTGGGCGGCTTTTCCAACATCCCCGGCGATGCGCCTTACGAGGAAACCTTCACCGTCGAAAAACTCTCTGACGGCAAATTCATCGCCTCAGGCCCGTTTTACGGCGGTGCTCCACTGGATATGGGACCCTCGGCCTGTCTTCGCATCGACGATGTGCGCATCGTTGTCACCACCAACAAGGCGCAGATGGCGGATCAGGAAATGTACCGCTTTGTCGGGATCGAACCCACGCAACAGGCGATCCTTGTAAACAAAAGCTCTGTGCATTTCCGTGCCGATTTCGACCCCATCGCGGAAACCATCCTGACCTGTGTGGCCCCCGGCCCGATGCCGGTCAGCCCGGCCAGCCTGCCCTTCACCAATCTTGCCCCCGGCATCCGGCTAGAGCCATTGGGCAAACCGTTTCAACCGGCGAAGGTCCGCGAATTGGCACCCTAGCCGCACCCTCCAGATTACCGCCCAGATAACCGCGTCGCAAAAGGGCACTCAAGCCTGACGCATTCACCCTCAACCAACCGGGAGACGACCATGACGATAATGACCCCCCTGACCCAAGCGCCAGAGCGCAAGA
This sequence comes from uncultured Rhodobacter sp., assembly GCA_937901435.1. The sequence continues at coordinate 3,430 of CALGTJ010000528.1, forward strand.
CGAAGGCGCGCAGCCTGTTGCGCACCTAGTTGCTCAGCGCGACCCTGGCAGGCTTTGCCGCCTTCGCAGGCCCGCTTAGCGCGAAGACGCTGGTGGCCGTGA
>CALGTJ010000529.1 GCA_937901435.1 uncultured Rhodobacter sp.
GAAAAGTCAGAGGTCACAAAGGCATAGGTCAACGCAGCAAAAGAGACCGCAACCAGCAGGAACTGGGCGGTGGCAGCCGGTTCGCCCACGGCCATCCAGCCGCGCCAGCCTTTCTGTGCGCCAATGAGAGGGACCACCGTCTGCACGATGGCAACGACGAAGGCGAGGATCAGGGCGAAATGTCCGAGTTCTACTATCATGACCCGGACTTTAATCCTGTTACGCGCAATGGCCAATCAAATGCGTGTCAAGCGTGATGAAATATTGACGCAGGCAAGCGGGCCGGTTTGGCCCGCTTGCCTCAATCTGGAAATTGTAAAGGAAAAGGCTTACCAAAGTGTGTCTGCATATCCCCCGTCACACAAGCGACAACCCGCCCTTCAACGTATAGACAATGAAGGCCATGACCAGCGCGCCGATGATCAGGCGCACTAGCCATTTCAACGATTCTTCGATTCCCGTCAGTCGCCCTTCGACATTGCTGCGATGCACCTCGTCGACCGCACTGCGCAACTCAAGGCTTTGCAGGCGTTTTTCAATCATACGCCGCCAGTCATCTGTCATTTGACGCTCTCCAGTCTTCCAGAGCGGGATTCACCGCAGAGTGTACCTCTGGCCCCGCAGGCCCTTGTGACGCCCCCGCATTCAAGGCGCGCAAACTCTCCAGATTGCGCGTCACCATCGGGGCATTCGCCATAGTCGTCGCAATAGAGCGTTGAAAGTCCTGCCCTTTTTGCTGATGCCTTGCCCCAAAGTAAAAGCTGACAATCGCCCCCAAAAGCCACCACAGCGGCTCTGGCACCAATGCGATCCCCTGCATTCGGCTGGCAAACCAGATCGGATCGAACATCGCCGCGACGAACAATCCCAAAACGCCCAAGGCCATCGCCGGACGCGGCACCCGGTTCAGACCATCAATGAAACGCTCGAACCAGCCTTTGCGCGGTTGGGCGAATTCAGCCGCAAATTGTTGCAGCGTGGCCGTTTCGCGGTCATGCCCGCGTTTCGCCCCTGCCTCGGCGTTTTCGACAAATATCTCTGCCGTGTCCCGCAAAACATTGCGTCCATTGCCGAACAGCAGCGCAAACACCCCGTCGATTATCCCCATGCGGCGACCCTCCGGCGGTGTTCAGCCTCGGACAGACGGTAGCGCGGCGAGATGAAATCCTCGGCCCGCACGATCCAGCCGCCCTTTCCCCCATCTTGACGACGCGCGAATTTACGGCTGGCCATGCGCTTGTCGGCCAGCGAATAATAATAATTGCGCCGTGCAATCCCATAGGCATCCGCCAGATGACCCGGCGCGTTGGCCTGCGCAATCTCTGCCGCTTCAATGGTTTGCGGGCCGATCGCGCCATCGACGCCGATGGATTGCCCCATCTCATTCAGCAGTTTTTGCAGGGTACGCACCGCATTGGCCCCCGCGTTGACGTACATGTCGAACACACTGGCCTGAATCGCCTCGGGAAGATGACCGATGCCGGGGCGTTTGAAATAATACTATACGAAAATTTCACGCGCTTGCGCCTTGGTCAGCCGTTTGACGTCCTCGGCCGTGATCTTTCCATCACCGTCCATATCAATGCCAAGCCGCGCCATGGTGCCAATGGTCACGCCAAAATTGGTCGCACCACCCGGATCATCGGGATCGTTCACATAGCCGCCTTCGCGGGTTAAAATTTCGTCGGCAATCTCTTGTACAGTCTTCATAGAACCCCAAGCCCCAAATCAGTGAAATCGGGGTTAAGGGTCGGTGAAATCCTTTAAGAATTGGAAACTTAACCGTTCGGGTCTTGGTACACGCCCTGCTCTTTGAGGGCGTCGACCACCTCTTTGGGCATGTAGGTTTCATCATGTTTGGCAAGGATTTCAGAGGCTTGGAATACGCCATCGATCAGAGATCCGGTGCCAACCATGCCCTGCCCCTCTTCAAAGAGGTCAGGCAAAACACCTTTGAACGCCACCGGAACAGAGGCGTTGGTGTCGGTCACCCGAAACGAAATCGTCTCTCCCTGCCCGCGCATCAAAGAGCCGTCTTCGACCAGTCCGCCGATGCGGAACACCTCTGTGGGCATGGGCGGCGCTTCGGTCACTTGCGTCGGAGAGCGGAAAAAGTTGATGCCGTCCCGCATGGCGTACCCAATCAGCGTGGTCGACAGAACCAGTGCAACGACAGCGACCAAAATGATCTGGATCCGGCGTTGTTTTTTAAGACCCTTCATATCGTCGCAAGCCTCCGTTATATGCGCACATTCGAATAGATGAGGGCGAACGCACGCGGGATCAAGGGTTAAGGATAAAGCGGGGCAAGCATCAGCCCAGAGGTTTCCGGCTCTCCCAGCATAAGGTTCGCGTTTTGCAAAGCCTGACCGGACGAGCCCTTGGTCAAATTATCCAGCGTCGCAATCACTGTTGCGCGCCCCGGCTTGCGATCACCAACAACCCCGAGGTGGACAAAATTCGACCCACGAATATCCTTCATCGAGGGCGTTTGCCCGAAGGGCAGCACTTGCACAAATGCCTCATTCGCATATGTGCTACTCAAAACCTGATGCACAACGGATGGATCGCCTTTGAGGTAAGCCGTCAAAAGTATCCCACGCGTTGCGGGTATAAGATGCGGAGAAAACTGGATTTCTATCAGACGGCCTGCGATGGCAGAGAACTCCTGATCAAACTCACCAAGGTGGCGGTGTGTGCCACCCAAGGAGTACCCCTTTACATTTTCGAACATTTCAGAGAACAACAGGTGTTCTTTCAATGACCGCCCGGCCCCCGATGCGCCGGCCTTGAGATCGACGATGATGTCGTCCAGATCAATCACCTTCGCCTCGATCAAAGGCCGCAAAGCGAACTGCCCTGTGGCCGCGTTGCACCCTGTGCCC
>CALGTJ010000530.1 GCA_937901435.1 uncultured Rhodobacter sp.
ACACCACAAGATTTGTCACACGCTGGGCGGATCCTTCAACATGCCCCACGCCGAAACCCACGCTGTGATGTTGCCTCATACCATTGGGTTCAATTCGAAAAGTGTGCCTGATTTGCTGGCACCGATCGGCGACCTTTTTGGGAAATCCCCGGGGGCTGGGCTGTTTGGTTTTGCCAAGAACCTTGGCTCGCCCATGTCGCTGAAAGAACTAGGTTTGAGCGAACAGGATCTGGATCGTGCGGCAGAGATTGCAGCAGCTAATCCATATTGGAACCCTCGCCAAATCGACCAAACTGGCCTTCGGGCGATGTTACAAGACGCATTTGATGGCACGATGCCACCGGACTCCAACAGTTAAGATTTGACCAAAAAGGCGCGTTAATATGGATGACCACAAGGCAGGATATTTCACCGAAGATAACTCGGTAGACGTTGTTGTTGCCCGCAACAAGAATACAAAAGATCCGCGCATTAAAGAGGTGATGGAAGTGATCGTGCGCAAATTGCACGAAGCGGTCAAAGAAATCGAGCCAAGTGAGGAAGAATGGCTGGAAGCCATCATGTTCCTAACCCGGACGGGCCAGACTTGCGATGATTATCGGCAAGAGTTCATTCTTTTGTCTGATGTCCTTGGCGTGTCGATGCTGTCTGACGCGATCCATAGCCGCCGTCCATCTGGTGCGACCGAAAACACGGTCCTAGGCCCATTCCACGTGGGTGATGCCCCCGAACTTGAAATGGGATCGGACATTTGCCTTGATGAAAAAGGTGAGCCGATGTTCGTGCATGGCTATGTGCGGGATATTCATGGCAATCCGTTGGCTGGGGCCAAAATCGATGTCTGGCAAGCCAATGACGAAGGTTTCTATGACGTTCAGCAGCGCGGAATTCAGCCAGATTTCAATCTACGCGGCGTCTTCAGAACTGGCACGGATGGCCGGTATTGGTTTAAAGCGATCAAACCAAAATTTTACCCGATTCCCGACGATGGGCCTGTTGGGCAGTTGCTCGGCAAACTAGGGCGACACCCCTTCAGGCCTGCGCATTTTCACTACTTGATCACGCTGGACGGATATCAAAAACTGACAACGCACATCTTTGACCCAGATGATCCATATATCAATTCAGACGCCGTTTTTGGAGTTAAAGAAAGCCTGATGGCTGAATTCAAACTCATTGATGATGCGGACAGGGCAGCAAATCATGGGTTCGGTGGATCGAAATTCTACGATGTGGAATATGACTTTGTGCTTGCCCAAAAGGCATAAAACTAAATTCTCTTGGAGAGACCAATGGCCAAATTACTGTTTATTCCCGGAAGCCTGCGAAACCAATCCGCGTCCAAAGCGCTGACCCAGGCGCTGATGCATCGCCTCGGCGGGACATGCGAGACATCCATTGCCGAAATCGGACGCCTACCGCATTTCAATGCCGACATCCGACCCGACGCGGAGATTGAGGCTTTTCTAACAAAGATTTCGGATGCCGATGGCGTGGTCATTGTGACGCCAGAGTACAACTATAGTGTCCCTGGAGTTCTGAAAAACGCAATCGACTGGGCCTCCCGCCCTGCCATGAACTCGGTCTTCAAAGGCAAGCCGGTTTTCACAATCTCCATTTCCGCAGGCGCTCTAGGCGGCGTCCGCGCCCAATCCCATTTAAAGTATATTATGAACGGGCTCCTTGCAGAGGTCTACGCGACCCCAGAGGTGGCGATACCGCATGCCGTTGCGGCTGTTAAGGACGGAGTTTTTGCGAATGCAGAAAGGTTGGATTTCGCGTTGGAGAGCCTGAACAAATATTTGGTACATTTGGCCGGTTGAGTAGTCTTTAATCGGTGGTTTCGACTAGCTGCTGATCAAGGACATGCGACAGCTCAAAACGGTATTTTCAGAAAAAATGAGCTTGAGCCGTGCAGGGCGGTTTCGTAGCCTCGCCGAATGATAAAACACTCCCCATTTAGCCACATGAAACCTGCCCCGGGGTGTTGTCAGAAGAAACCGCCTTGCCCGACAGGGTGTTGGATATTAGCGTCTGGGCCATGCCACTCCAGTATCCTTCCGCTATTTCAAAACCAGCCCTGAGATCATCCAACTTGCAGTCATGCTGTATGTGAGGTTTCCACTTTCACTAAGAAATGTGGAAGACCTTCTGCATGAAAGAGGCGTGGACGTGAGTTATGAATCCGTAAGGTATTGGTGGCATAGGTTTGGCTCTCAATTTGCAAA
>CALGTJ010000531.1 GCA_937901435.1 uncultured Rhodobacter sp.
AACCTGTCGCCCGACGCAGCTTTATCCATGCCCATGATTTCTTTCTCGGCTGCCCAAACGGCGCGTTCTATGATTTTCGCAAAAGCACAGCCTGCACGCGCCACCCCCTGTCCCTGTCCTGCCTTGCCACCAATTGTGATCGGCGCGGGTATCACCACAAAGTCTGGCGCAGCCTGCGCAGCAAGGCGGTGAAAACCCATTTTGACATGGCCCTGCCTTGGGCCGGTGTGCTGGCCCTGCACCCCAAGATGAGGGAGCCGCTGGAACGCTCTGGCATTCGCGGCGATCTGATCAAGACCCTGCGCAATCCGGCCCGCCCTTTTGTGTCACAGCGGATCAAGGCCGAAGACAACCGCCGCTTTTGCTTTATCGGCCGTGTGGAAGAGTCCAAAGGGATCGACCTGCTGTGTAAGGCCGCCCGCCTTGCGCAAGTTCGCTTGCGGGTGATCGGCGATGGCGCACAGCGCGAGGCGCTGGTCAAAGCCTATCCAGAGGTCGAGTTTACCGGCTGGATCGATCACGCCGACATCCCAAAACACCTTGGCGATGTGCGCGCGCTGGTCATGCCCTCGCGCACCCCAGAGCCCTTTGGGCTGGTCGCCGCAGAGGCGGTCTTTAGCGGGCTGCCGGTGGTCCTGTTTGACACCTCACTGTTGTCCGAGGACGTCAGGACCATGGGGTTGGGGTTCGTTCCCGATCACATCAGCGCAGAGAGTCTGGCGGACACACTGACAAGAATGGATGCGCTGGCGCCCGAACAGTTGCGCGACATCAGTGCGCGTGGCTTTGAAAAACCCCCGGCCTTTGCCCTCAGCCCCGATATGTGGATTGATGGGCTGTGCGCGCATTATACCTGCGCGCTTTCGGGCGTTACGGCGGACCTGTGACCATGTTGACCACTGCCCCCATAATTCCAGGCATGTCCTTACCATCAGCAAAAATGCCGGAAAAACCGCAGGCTATGACCGCTCATCTCAGTCAGGTGGACGGGCTGCGCACAGTGGCGATTTTCTGGGTCGCCCTCTACCATTATGCGGTTTTCTGGAGTCCGGCTGGCGCGGGTCTGAACCTATTGCCCTATGGCGACGCCTTAGCGTGGATACCTTTTGCCAAGGTCGGCTATCTTGGCGTTTATCTGTTTTTCATCGTCTCGGGCTTTGTCATCACGCTTAGCCTGCAGCGCAGCCAGGGCCTTTTGCATTTTGCCAAGCTGCGCGCCATTCGGCTTTGGCCGACCTTGTTGATCTGCGGCAGTCTGACATTTGCAATCACAACCCTGTTCGGCCCCCCCGACCTTGTACGCGGGCCACTGGAGTACCTGATCAGCCTGACCTTCATCCCGCCGCCCCATTTGGGCAAAGTGATTGGCGTGTCCAATCTGGAATGGCTGGACGGTGCCTATTGGTCGCTTTGGACAGAGGTGCGGTTCTACATCATCGTCGGGGTGTTTTACGCGATGTCGCCGACGCGGTTTCTGGGCCTCTGGGCAGGTTTTGCGATCTATTCAGTAGGCGTGCATTTGGCGGGTCTGGCCTATGGCGGCAGCTTTGAAGGTCTGTCGCGTTTGATCTTTGCTCAATATCAGCCCTATTTCTCTGCCGGGATCGCCATTGCGGCGCTGCGCGCAAGGCAACACTGCGGGGACCAGCCAGCGACGGGCCCTGTGGCCTTGCTGGCGCTCTCGATCCTGCAGGCTTTCACCTATCCATGGCTCGCCGCGGGATCTCTGACGGTCTCGGTCTTTCTAGGCCTTGTCTTTGTCTTTGCGCTGGCGCTTTTCGCGATGCTGTCCCGCCGAAGGATTCCGGTCCTCGGCTCGCGGCCGATGGTCATCCTTGGTGCCGCGTCTTACGCCTATTACCTGTTGCATCAGAACCTTGGCCTCGCGCTATTGGCCTGGATCAATCCAACGAACGAAGCTGTCGGCATCGTTTTGATGGTGCTGATCCAAGCCATGATCATGGGGGCGGCGATTGTGCGGACCGTCCGGATCGAGGCCCCGCTTCGCAGATTTCTGCGCAGCCGCACCTAACGGGTCTGCCACCAAGACCCCATCTGACTTTTCAAAACGAGCAAAACGCGCTCAAACCGCACGAATATCCTGTAATTTTGGAAATATCGCCCCGTGACGCTGGGGATATTATCTGTGATGATGGCGAGAACGGGCACAGGCCAGCACACTGGCCGACAATCTGGCACAAAGACCGATTTCTAAACACTTCGCCCGCCCCAAGCAGACCAGCCGCGCGCCTGATGGCGGGACTGCCAAAAGAATTGCAAGGAATTGATCCATGAATGCACCCCTCGTTGAGGACGAGATCGAGCTAGAGACTGAATTCGGAAATGAGGAAGAGCCCGATATTTCAGGGGCCGTTGAACTGGCGCTGGAGCAATCGGACGGTGACGCACTGGCCGAGGCGCTGGATCTGGTGACCATCAGCGAGGCCCTGCGCGTCGTTCTGGAATACTCGCCCGAAGACCGCGACACGCTGATTTCTATGGTGCCGGCTGAACTGGCCTCGCGCCTGATCGACGAGGCCCCGGTCGAGCTTGCGGGCGAGTTGATGGAGCGTCTGGAAACCGCCAAGGCGGTCGAGATCTTTGACGAGCTGGATTCAGACGTTCAGGCCGACGTGATTGCCGAAATGGACGATGAGGACGCAGAGGCCATTCTTGCCGGGATCGCCCCCGAGGATGCCGCCAGCGTGCGCCGTCTGATCGAGTATGACGCGGGCACTGCCGGTGGCCTGATGATGGCCGACGCCTTTACCTTTCGCCCCGATCAAACGGTGGGCGCGGTGCTGCGCTCGCTGGCCAGTGACGACGAAGATCTGGAACGCTACAACGGCCAACATCCCTATATCATTGATGAAAATGACTACCCTGTCGGTGTCGTCTCGCTGCGCGGACTGCTGACGGCCAAACGCAGCGCCAAGCTGGAAGACATCATGGTCACGCCGCTGACCGTGCGCGATGATGCCACGCTCAGCACCTTGCAGGATCTGTTCAACGACTATGACTTCCGCGGCTTTCCGGTTGTAAACTCTGATCACGCGCTGGTGGGTGTCGTGTCACGCACCGCCGTGGATGCCGCCATTCTGGCGCGCGCCGAAAGCGACAATATGCGCCTTCAGGGTGTGGTCGGGGATGAGTTGCGCTCTATGCCGCTGCTCATCCGCTCGCGCCGCCGTCTGGCGTGGCTGTCGGCCAATATCGTGCTGAACATCATCGCCGCCAGCGTGATTTCCGCCTACGAGGAAACCCTCGCCGCCGTCATCGCCATCGCGGTCTTTCTGCCGATGGTGTCGGATATGAGCGGCTGTTCGGGCAATCAGGCCGTCGGTGTGACCATGCGAGAGCTGTCCCTAGGTCTTGTGCGCCCCAAGGATGCGTTCCGTGTCTGGCTTAAGGAAGTCTCTGTTGGGGTGATCAACGGCATTGTGCTGGGCATTCTGATCGGGATTGTCTGTTTCATCTGGAAAGGGAACCCCTATCTGGGTCTGGTCATCGGCCTTGCGCTGGCAATCAATACGGTGATCGCCGTGTCCATCGGCGGCGTCGTGCCGCTGCTGCTCAAACGCGTCGGTCAGGATCCGGCGGTGGCCAGCGGGCCGCTTTTGACGACGATCACCGACATGGCGGGCTTTTTTCTGGTGCTCAGTCTGGCGGCACTGATGATGCCGTTGCTGATCGACTAGACCCGCATCTTGATCCTCGATCCAAGCCTCACTGCCGCCTATCTTGTTCTGGCGACGGCCCTTGCGCTGTCGCCCGGTCCGGATGTGATGTTTGTTCTG
>CALGTJ010000532.1 GCA_937901435.1 uncultured Rhodobacter sp.
CGCTGACGAAAATCGCCGTCAGCGAGGGGTATCGCCATTTCGGGCTGATTTTCTGGCAGTTGATGATTTCGTTTGTTTTGCTGGGGGCAATCAACCTGATGCGGGGCGGTCGCTTGCCGATGGGAGCGCAACACATACGGCTTTATCTGGTGATTGCGCTGCTCGGCACGGTGCTGCCGAATTCGGCCTCGTATCAGGCGGCGGTTTATCTGCCTGCCGGGGTCAATGCGATCCTGTTGTCACTGGTGCCGATGTTCTCGTTTCCCATCGCGCTGCTGATGGCCACAGACCGCTTTGGCTGGTCGCGGCTGGCGGGGTTGCTGCTGGGTCTGCTTGGCGTGCTCTTGCTGGTCGGGCCAGAGGCCAGCCTGCCAGAGCGCTGGATGGTCGCCTTTATCCCGCTCGCCCTGATCGCGCCTGCTTTTTATGGGCTGGAGGGCAATGTGGTGGCGAAATGGGGCACTGGCGGGCTGGACCCCATTCAGGTCTTGCTGGGGGCCTCGCTGGTGGGGGTGGTGATCGCCTTGCCGCTGGCGGTGGTTTCGGGGCACTGGATCGACCCGCGCCCGCCCTACGGCGCGCCGGATCTTGCGCTGGTTGTCGCCTCGATGATTCACGGGTTGGTCTATGTGGCCTATGTCTGGATGGTGGGCCGGGCGGGGGCCGTCTTTGCCGCGCAGGTCAGCTATCTGGTCACCGGCTTTGGTGTGAGCTGGGCGATGATCCTGCTGGGAGAGCGCTATTCCGGCTATGTCTGGGCCGCAATGGCGGTGATGTTCGTGGCGCTGTTTCTGGTGCAACCCCGTCGCCGCGGATCCGATACAGAAGAACCGGTCACAGCCGTGCTGAGCGCAGAGCCGCTTGTGCAGGTGCAGAAACCCGGTCAGAATGGCGTGCAGGGCTGACGACAGATCATTGAGCAGGCCAGATGACGGGCGAATTGATGGACCTATTTGCGTTTTCAGAGACCACTGCCGCAGTGCTGACCCTAATCGTGGTCGCGGTGATGTTCGTGCTGTTCATGCGCGAAAGCTATCCCACAGAGGTCGTTGCCATCGCGGGGGCCGCGACGATGCTGGTGCTGGGGCTTTTGCCCTATGAGGCGGCACTGCGGGTGCTGTCCAACCCCGCGCCCTGGACTATTGCGGCCATGTTTATCATCATGGGGGCCTTGGTGCGCACGGGCGCGCTGGACTGGTTCACGCAAATTGCAGAACGCAACGCCGCCGGGCGCCCTGCCTTGGCGATCGGGGCGCTGATGGGCTTTGTGGTGCTGTCCTCGGCCATCGTGTCGAACACGCCCGTGGTGGTGGTGATGATCCCGGTCTTTGTGCAATTGTCGCGCAAGCTGAATATGTCGGCGTCCAAATTATTGATCCCGCTCAGTTACGCGGCGATTCTGGGAGGCACGCTGACCCTCATCGGCACCTCGACCAACCTGCTGGTGGACGGGGTCGCGCGCGCCAACGGGATAGAGGCGTTTTCGATCTTCGAGGTGACGCCTCTGGCGATTATCCTTGTGATCTGGGGGATGCTGTATCTGCGCTTTGTCGGGCCGAAACTGCTGCCAGAGCGCGACTCGATGGCGACGCTGTTGTCTGATCGAAAGGCAATGAAATTCTTTACCGAGGCGGTGATCCCGCGCGAGTCCAACCTGATCGGGCGCGAGGTCACCGGCGTGCAATTGTTCCGGCGCGAAGGCGTGCGGCTGGTGGACGTGATCCGGGGCGATGCCTCGTTGCGCCGTAACCTCAAGGGCGTGGCGCTGGAAGTGGGCGACCGGGTGGTTCTGCGCACCGAGATGACCGAATTGCTGGGCTTGCAACGGGATAAATCCCTGCGCCGGGTCGATCAGGTGTCGGCGGTGGAAACGCAAACGGTCGAGGTGCTGATCACGCCGGGCTGTCGCATGGTGGGGCGCTCGCTGGGCGAGATGCGCCTGCGGCGGCGCTATGGCGTTTATCCGCTGGCGGTGCATCGCAGCAATCAGAACATCGGACGGCAGTTGGACGATCTGGTGGTGCGCGTGGGCGATACGCTGTTGCTGGAGGGTGCGCCAGAGGACATCAACCGTCTGGCGCAGGAAATGCATCTGGGCGATGTATCGCGCCCGTCGGGGCGGGCGTTCCGGCGCAGTCACGCGCCGATTGCCTTGCTCGCCCTGCTGGGGCTTGTGGCATTGGCGGCCTTTGGTGTCGCGCCGATCTTTTTGCTGTCGGTGGTGGCGGTCGCGATGGTGCTGCTGACCCGCTGCATTGACGCGGACGAGGCGTTTTCCTTTATCGACGGGCGGTTGCTTGCGCTGATCTTTTCCATGCTCGCCATCGGGGCCGCGCTGGAGGCCTCGGGTGCTGTGCTGCTGATCGTACAGGCGGTTGCGCCGCTGCTGGGCAATCTGTCGCCGTTTTTCGTGGTCTGGGCGATTTATGTGCTGACCTCGGTGTTGACAGAATTGGTGTCCAACAACGCGGTCGCCGTGGTCGTCACCCCCATCGCCATCGGCGTGGCCAGCGCGCTGGGCATTGACGCGCGCCCGCTTGTGGTGGCGGTTATGGTCGCGGCCTCGGCCAGTTTCGCCACGCCCATCGGCTATCAGACCAATATGCTGGTGTATGGTCCGGGCGGCTATAAATTCACCGATTTTCTGCGCGTTGGTATCCCGCTGAACCTGACCATCGGACTGCTCGCCTCGGCGATCATTCCGTTTTTGTGGCCGCTTTAGATTACAAATGTTGTCAGGCGCGGGATGCTGGTTGTTTTGGGCCCCTGAAATGACGAGACTGCGTCAAACACCCTGTCACGAGCCTTGATTTATGCGCCTGTCCCTTGCCCTCAGCCTGACCTGTCTTGCGCTTTCTGCCTGCACCCCTGAAGAGTGGGAACACAAGAGCGGACCCTATCCGGTTGCCGCCTCGATCCACGAGAATCGCGGGGCGATGTTTGTCGAACTTGAGAACGGCCGCACCTGCCGTGCCCAGATCCCCGAGATCAGCGAACCCGGCGGCAAAGGCGCGCTGGGCCGTTGCCCCGAGGGATACACCTGGCAGATAGAGCGCGAGGGCATCGGTTTTGGTCGTTTCCTTGCTGCTGTGGTCGTCGGGATGACCGATCTTTTCGGCACCAATCGCCCCAGCATCGGCGTGGGCAAA
>CALGTJ010000533.1 GCA_937901435.1 uncultured Rhodobacter sp.
TGTTTTCTTGGTCCCAGCAAAGCGATCCTTTTGTACCGTATATGGCCAAAGTAAGGTTATTTTCATTGCCGATTGCCACCTGGCTTGCCCAAATATGGCCCTTCGCACCGCTTGCGAATTGCACAGTTATGCGGGCATCATCATCTACTAACCGCCCTGAAACGTGAGAGCTGAGCGTTGCGGTGAGGCAGGTAACACGCGATCCAATAACGAAACAGGCAAGATTATGGGCATGAGTGCCGATGTCGCCTATGGCACCACCGCCCGATTGTGTCGGATTCATGCGCCACTTCGCCTGTTTGTTGTCTTGTTCTGGAGGTTTGCTGAGCCAATCTTGTAGGTAGTTTGCGTTGACTATCCTGATCTCGCCTAGAACGCCCTCGGTCACCATTTGTCGCGCCTGGCGTACCATTGGATAACCTGTATAATTATGCGTCAGGAAAAAATGCCCTTTTGAGGCTTGCACTGCGTCTCTAAGGCTTTCGGCCTGGGCAAGGGTTGCCGTCATAGGTTTGTCACAAATGACAGAGATGCCTTGCGCCAAAAACGCTTCGGCAATTGGACCATGCAGGTGATTTGGTGTAACAATGGACACAGCATCGATCCCGTTTGAGTGCATGCCTTCGACCTTGGCCATTTCGTTGAAATCAGCATAGGAGCGGTCGGCGGAAATGCCAAGCTCGGCCGCAGAGGCATGAGCGCGTATGGAATCAGACGAAAAGGCACCTGCGGTTAGCTGAAAGCACCCGTCCATGCGTGAGGCCATGCGGTGAACTGCACCAATGAAAGCACCATGACCGCCCCCAACCATCCCTAGCTTCAAAGGAACCATTCTAGAACCCCATCATCTTGCGCAAAGCTTTAGCGTCAGATTTTCCGCCTGCAAAATCATCGAATGCACGTTCTGTCTGGCGAATAAGGTGATTGGCGATAAAAGGTGCACCCTCAGATGCGCCTTGTTCCGGATGCTTGAGACAACATTCCCATTCAAGCACTGCCCATCCGTTGAATCCGTATTGTGTGAGCTTGGAAAAGATGCCTTTGAAATCAACTTGGCCATCGCCCAGTGATCGAAAACGACCGGCCCGATCAGTCCAATCAGCGAAACCAGAATAGACGCCCTGTTTTCCGGTGGCATTGAATTCTGCGTCTTTTACGTGAAACGCGCTGATGCGGTCATGATAGATGTCGATGAACGTTAGATAATCCAATTGCTGCAATAAGAAGTGCGAGGGATCATATGTTATCTTGCAACGCGGGTGATTTTCCAACGCCGCAAGGAACCGATCAAATGTAGTGCCATCAAACACATCTTCCCCCGGATGAATTTCGAACCCAAAATCCACACCAGCTTCATCATAGATGTCCAAAATTGGTTTCCAACGACGGGCCAGTTCGCTGAACGCTTCTTCGACCAAACCTGCAGGGCGTTGTGGCCAAGGGTAAAGGTAGGGAAATGCAAGCGAACCTGTAAAACCAACCGCACCTGAAAGTCCAAGGTTTTGCGACGCTTGGGCTACTTTTGTCACCTGAACGACCGCCCATTCCTGACGCGCAGATGGGTTGCCATGTAGATGTTCGGGAGCGAACGCATCAAATGCGGTATCATAGGCTGGATGCACCGCAACCAGTTGGCTTTGTAAATGGCAAGATAATTCAGTGATTGTTACATCGTGTTTTGCGCAGGTTTCAATAATCTCCTGACAATAAGATTTGCTGCTTGCAGCCTTGTCCAAATCAAATACTCGCGCGTCCCAAGATGGTATTTGGACGCCTTTATAACCTAAACCTGCCGCCCACTCGACAATGTCAGCTAAGGAATTGAAAGGCGCTTCATCACCCAGAAATTGAGCAAGAAACAGCGCTGGACCCTTTATTGAATTGGTCATGTCACTCTCCTAGAAAATATCATCATAACATAAGTGCCCGGGCTTTTTCTGGGCCCAGAACATCAGGCCTACTACAAGTCGTTGTCATTGTCATAACGCTGCTCGTTTCACCCGCCTTTATGATTGCGGTCATGACTTCGACCACATGAGTTGCAAATTCGTCATTGCAACGGTGCGGACGTCCTTGCGCAATTGCTAAAGCCATATCTGCCAAACCAGCACCACGGTAGTTAGCCTGGGTTTCTTCAAAATTTGCTACATTGAATGGATGATCCCATGATTTTTCAATTGGATCACTGCTGTTTTGTGTCACAGTCAGGGTTCCACCAAAGAAGTTGGGATCCGGCAAATTCATGGTCCCTTTGGTGCCGTAAAGTTCCATTAAGGGATGATTGCTGGCCCAAACGTCCCAGCTCGCCAATAGTGTAATGATCGCACCGCTTTCAAATGACAAAACACTGTGAATTGTCGTCGGGGTTTCAACGGGAACGGATTCGCCATTTCGTGGACCGTTTTGGATAGTTCGCGTGTCATGTGCTTGGCCTGTAAAGCTGGTGACCTTACTCACTGGACCTAATAATTGCACCAGATTACAAATATAGTAAGGACCTAAATCAAGGATTGGACCCCCGCCTTGTTTAAAGAAAAAGTCTGGGTTTGGATGCCAATCCTCCATTCCGCTCGACATCACCACAGCAGCACCAGAGGTGACTTTACCGATAGTGTCTTCATCTATAAGATTGCGAGCCAACTGGTGGCTGCCACCCAAGAACGTGTCTGGCGCCGATCCAATCCGTAAATTATTTTCTTTTGCGATCGCACCCAATTCTTGTGCTTCAGCGAGACTTAGAACAAACGGTTTTTCTGAATATACGTGTTTGCCAGCCTGTAAAATCGCGCGCGAAACTTCGACGTGCGCCGCGGGGATTGTAAGATTGATAATCAAATCAACATCTGTGGCGGCCAACAGAGCATCGACTGTTTCAGCACGAACATTAAATTCGGTTGCCCGCACATTTGCATTTTCCATATTAATATCTGCAACAGCAACGATTTCATAACCTTTGAACATAGAGGACAATTCAAGGTAAGCAGCCGAAATATTACCGCATCCAATTATGCCAACGCCAAGAGTATTAATCATTGCTATTCTTCCATAATATTTTGAATTTTGCCGCAGAGCGGCCTGCATAACCAACTGGATCGTTGGGTTTATCATGTTCTAAAATATAGAACAGATCATTAGATGCTGCGCGGCAAG
>CALGTJ010000534.1 GCA_937901435.1 uncultured Rhodobacter sp.
CGTATCTGAAACCCGCATGGGCCGCACCAGATACACAGAGTTCAGGACACTCCCTAGATCTGCATTTGATTTGGCGAGATTGTTTAACGTTACGCAAGAATTTATTGTAAAGCGACTAAAACAGTACGCAAAAATAGTTTACCGTCTAAGTCATTCCTAGCACATAAAGTCCAAGCGCGTATTCGTTAGTTAATGCGCGGCCTTGATAAACGTCCCGTTGCGCAGATCCTGCATCGCCTTTTGCAACTCGGCCTGCGTGTTCATCACGATGGGACCGTGCCAGGCCACGGGTTCTTGCAGGGGCCGCCCCGAGATCAGCAGGAACCGCATCCCCTCTGGGCCAGAGCGCACGGTGATCTCATCGCCCGTGTCAAAGAGCACCAGCGTGCGGTTGCCGGTCATGTCACGGATGTTCAATTCCTCACCCTGATACTCTTTCTCGACGCGCACGCCCACCGGGGCAGAGGCATCGCGAAAGGTCCCAGACCCGGCAAACACATAGGCAAAGGCGTTGGAATAGGCATTTACTGGCAGCGTCTTGCGGGTGTTGGGCGGGATCGAGACATCGACGAACATCGGCTCTGCCGCGACACCATCCACAGGGCCGGATTTGCCCCAGAACGCGCCGGTGATGATCTTGACCGCCGTACCGTCGTCATCGATTATATGTGGGATATCAGAGCCTTGGATGTCCTGATAGCGCGGATTGGTCAGTTTCAACTTGCCCGGTAGATTGGCCCACAGTTGAAAGCCGTGCATCTGCCCCTTGGCGTTCCCGCGCGGCATTTCCTGATGCATGATGCCCGACCCGGCGGTCATCCATTGCACCGACCCCGCGCCCAACAGCCCCTGATTTCCAAGGCTGTCGCCATGCTCGACCTCGCCCTCAAGAACATAGGTGATCGTCTCGATCCCGCGATGAGGATGCCACGGAAAGCTCTTGCTGTAAAAGCGCGGATCATCATTGCGGAAGTCATCCAGCAGCAGGAAGGGATCGGATTCAGTCGGATCGCCAAACCCGAAGACGCGGTGGAGATGCACCCCCGCACCCTCCATCGTCGGCTGGGCTATGCTGGTCGATTTCACTGGGCGAAATGTCATGGCGCGTCCTCCAAATCTTTCCCGAATATGGAAGCCGCCATGCCCTGCGTCCAGTCAGGGCACCGCACAGCCGCTGTGCGATGCCGCAATCGTCAGAGCGCGCCTCGGGCCAAGGCCGCCACACCCGTGCGGGCCACCTCGACCAGACCCAGCGGGCGCATGAGTTCGGCGAACGCGTCGATCTTTTCCGACGTGCCGGTCATCTCGAACACAAAGCTTTCCAGCGTGCTGTCCACCACATTGGCGCGGAAAATCTCGGCCAGACGCAGCGCCTCGATCCGGTCGTTGCCTGTGCCCGCCACCTTGAACAGCGCCAGTTCGCGCTCGACAGAGGCGCCCTCTACCGTCAGATCATGGACTTCATGCACAGGCACGATCCGCCCAAGCTGCGCCTTGATCTGCTCAATCACGCTTGGCGTGCCAATGGTCACCACCGTAATCCGGCTAAGGTGCCCGGCGTGGTCGGTCTCGGCCACGGTCAGCGATTCGATATTGTAACCGCGCCCCGAAAACAGCCCGATCACGCGCGCCAGCACACCCGCCTCATTGGCCACCACAACGGCCAGCGTGTGCCGCTCCACCACCTCGGAATGCGGGTCACGCAGGTCGTAGGCGGAATGCTTTGACGTGCCTTTTTTAATCTTTAGCGGGGACATATTGTCTTTTCCTTACTGTCCGGCCTTCATCTGGCCAAAAATACCTCGGGGGTGTGGGGGCAGAGCCCCCACATGGTCATCAGACCATCACAGCGCCCGAAGACCCAATCGCGTCTTTGGTCGAGGCATTCTCGCCCAGAAGCATCTTGTTGTGCGGCTCGCCCGACGGGATCATGGGAAAGCAGTTCTCGTGCTTTTCCACCAGACAATCAAAGATCACCGGCCCATCGTGGTTGATCATCTCCATGATCGCATCATCCAGATCGGCAGGGTCTTTGCACAAAATCCCTTTTGCACCAAAGGCTTCGGCGAGCTTCACGAAATCAGGCAGGGCCTCTGACCAGCTTTCGGAATAGCGTTCGCCGTGCAGCAACTCCTGCCACTGGCGCACCATGCCAAGGCGTTCGTTGTTCAGGATAAACTGCTTGACCGGCAGGCGATACTGGATCGCGGTGCCCATTTCCTGCATGTTCATCAGCCAGCTGGCCTCGCCCGCGACGTTGATCACCAGCGCGCCGGGATGGGCGACCTGCACGCCGATGGACGCCGGAAAGCCATAGCCCATGGTGCCAAGCCCACCGGATGTCATCCAGCGGTTGGGATCCTCAAAGCCCAGATATTGCGCGGCCCACATCTGATGCTGGCCCACTTCGGTGGTGATATAGCGGTCGTGGCCCTTGGTCAGTTCTTCCAGCCGGGTCAACGCATATTGCGGCTTGATCGTCTTGGGGCTCTCGGTGAAGGCCAGACAGTTGATCTTGCGCCAGGCGTTGATCTGGGTCCACCAGGTCTGCACCGCTGTGCTCTTGGTCTTCGAGCCGCGTTCGCGCCACAGCGCCAGCACATCCTCCAGCACCGAATCCACATCGCCAATGATCGGCACATCCGCGCGGATCACCTTGTTGATCGAACTTGGGTCGATGTCGATATGGGCCTTTTTTGACCCCGGTGAGAACGCCTCGACCCGCCCGGTGATCCGGTCATCAAACCGCGCGCCGATGTTGATCATCACGTCGCAGTCATGCATGGCCAGATTGGCCTCATAGAGCCCGTGCATCCCCAGCATGCCCAGCCAGTTTTTGCCCGATGCGGGATAAGCGCCCAGACCCATCAGGGTCGAGGTGATGGGGAAATCGGTCTCTGCCACCAGTTCGCGCAGTTTTGCGCTGGCCGCAGGGCCTGCGTTGATGACACCGCCGCCGGTGTAAAGGATTGGCTTTTCAGCGTTTTCAATCAGCTCGACCAGTTCCGCAATCCGATCCGCATCGCCCTTGGTGCGGGGCGCATAATGCGAGATTTTGGTGCTCTCTTTGGGCTGATACGTGGATTTGGCGAATTGGACGTCCTTGGGGATGTCGACCAGAACGGGGCCGGGACGCCCAGTTGTGGCGACGTGGAAGGCCTGATGGA
Organism: uncultured Rhodobacter sp.; assembly: GCA_937901435.1. The sequence goes on from CALGTJ010000534.1 coordinate 3,168, forward strand.
TGACGCCCGACAGATCCTTGGTGTCGCGCACCAGCCAGTTGTGTTTCGTGCAGGGACGGGTAATGCCAACGGTGTCGGCCTCTTGAAACGCGTCGTTGCCGATCATGAAGGTCGGAACCTGCCCGGTCAGGACCACGATCGGGATCGAATCCATCAGCGCGTCGGTCAGCCCGGTCACCGCATTGGTCGCTCCGGGGCCAGAGGTCACCAGAACCACGCCGGGCTTGCCGGTCGAGCGCGCATAGCCCTCTGCCGCATGAACCGCTGCCTGTTCATGGCGCACCAGATAGTGGCGAATGTCGTTCTGTTGGAAAATCTCGTCATAAATCGGTAGCACAGCGCCACCGGGATACCCGAATACCGTGTCCACGCCCTGTTCTTTCAGGGCCTCGACGATCATTTTCGCACCAGTCATCTGCCGTGTCATCGATCTTTTTCCTTACCTTCGCACAACTGCCTTACGCACAAAAAAGCCCCCGGTGTTAGTCGGGGGCGCATGGGATCCTTTGGGGAAAACCGGAATTACCGGCCCATGCGCCTCTTCACCACCACTGATAGGACGATGTTCATTGTCCTGTGAACTCCTCTGTGTTGACGGACATTATGGGGCTGGGTCGGGGGCGTCAAGAAGGGGATGTGCAGAAAATGTCGCACCAAGGCGGGTTTTTGGAATTTAATTTCCAACTATCGGGTCCACACAGACGAAATCACAAATTAACGGGCCGCGAATCTGGAAGGGTGATGCGCGCCACCTGTTCGGCAATGGGGGAGGTGGACAGGGGATGGGTCTCTGATGTGTGATCCTCTGGATCACCGATTTTCTGCCATTTGCCGCCCTTGTAGATCTCAAGGCCAGAGAAATTCGCCTTATATCCCATCTTCGGGCTGCCCGGCACCCAATAGCCCAGATAGACGAAGGGCAGACCTGCCTCTTGGGCGATGCGGATATGATCGAGGATCACATAGGTGCCAAGGCTGGTGTGGGCGCGGTCGGGATCGTAAAAGCTATAGACCATCGACAGCCCGTCATCGAGCACATCGGTCAGGCACACAGCGGTCAATTCGCGTTTGCCATCCGCATTTTTCCCCGTGTATTCAATCACACGGCTGCGGATCGGCGTTTCTTCGATCATCGCGGCGAATTCGAAAATATCCATATCTGCCATCCCGCCATCAGAGTGGCGGCTGTCCAGATAGGTGCGAAACAGATCGTGTTGATCTTCGGTGGCCCAGGGCGAGGTCGCGGTGCGGGTCAGATCCGCATTGCGCCGTATCACCCGTTTCTGGCTGCGGCTGGCGACAAAATCCGACACCCGCACCCGCGCCGACATGCAGGCAGAGCATTCCGCGCAAGAAGGCCGGTACAGCACGTTCTGCGAGCGGCGAAAGCCTTGTTTGCTTAGCATATCGTTCAGATTTCCGGCCGCTTCCCCCTGCAGCGCGGTAAACAGCTTTCGCTCCATCCGCCCGGCAAGATAGGGGCAGGGCTGGGGGGCCGTGACGTAAAACTGAGGCGCTATCGGAAGGGTATGTCGCATGAGATCTCTGGAAACTGACTCGTCCACGTTAGCAATAGGTTTCCATCACGCCAAGCCCCCTATAGCCGCGAGGCCAGCCTGTAAGCCGTTTCTAGCTGCGTGCGGCGCGGTTCAGCGCGGCAGTGCCCAGAACAAGATCGGTCAGGCTTTGGCCGCGTGGTTGCGTCGTCATGAGGATAATCGAAACAACTTGTAAAAGAATTAACGTGGTCGACACAGTATATCCCAGCGTATGCAGGGCCGCCATCGGCAGGTTCAGCGGACTTCCATCATGGTTACGGATTGTGATCGCCACCAGCCACATTCCCGGCGTTGCCGAGGTATTGGCCAGTGTTATCGTTCGATAGGCAAATCCCACCACCGAATAGAGAAAGGCAAAGAAAAAAAGCGCCGTAAAGGCGGTAAAAGGCACGATCAGCACGCAGATAAGGATGATCAGGACCGTGTCGATGATCCATGCGATGAACCGTTTGGCGGTTACATCGGCGTAAAATTCAGGTTTGAGGTCGGGGTCTGGCAGGCCCCAGTAACGTGTTTGCATGATCTTTATAGGTCTTTGAGGGGGTGTTTAACGAACCGGGCCCGACGTGCAGGACCTGACGAACTGGGCCTTACGTGCAGGGTGGGGGGGAGGGGGATATAAGGGCTTTGCCCCCGCAATACACGGGGGCGGTCGTATGCTTTGCGCAGATCAGCGCGTTCGGTCGTGATCAGGCCATGGTCGGGGCGACATCATCGTCTTTGGTGTCAGACGCGCTGCCTTTTGCCTTATGGGCGCGGTCGTCCATGAACTGGTCGAACTCGGACTTGTCCTTGGCTTCGCGCAGACGCTCGAGGAAGGCCTGAAACGCGTCTTGCTCTTCTTCCAGCCGACGCAGGGTCTCTGCCTTATAGCTGTCAAAGGCGACGTTGCCAGAGGATGAAAACCCGTGACGGGCCATGTGAGAATGGTCGCGCCGCTTGGCGCAGGTGCCTTTGAACATGCGTTTGCTCCAGATCATATAGGCTAGAAGGGCGAGGCCGACGGGCCAGAACACGATAAATCCGACGATCATCGCGGCAATCCAGGCGCCTTTTCCGCGCGCATCAAGCCAGGATTCCGCTTGGGTGGGCCATGTGGCGACTGAACTCATTTTAATCTCCTAGTCTTGGTTTGGGTTTATGTGAATGTCTTTCACATTACCGAAATGGGGGATCCGCGCTCGGAGTTCAAGAGAAAATGTAAATGTGAATTACATTTATTTTTAGTTTCGTTTTAAAACAGAGGGTTGCGCTGATCTGGTTGTGTCAAACGATGAAATCAGCCTGTCTTGCCCCGGTCACCCGCAGCAAAACAGCCGGATCAATCGGGAAAATGTGACGGGGCGTGCCCGCCGCGCCCCAGACCACGTCAAACTCTAGCAGGCGCGGGTCAAGGAAGGCGAGGATCGGGGTCAGGTGCCCCACCGGTGCGACCCCGCCAATGGCAAAGCCGGTCTGCGCGCGGATCAGGGCGGCTTCTGCCTTGCCCAGGGCTTCGCCTGCGACGGCGCTGGCCTTGCCCGCGTCCACCTGATTGCCGCCAGCGGTCAGAAACAGGATCGCCGTGCCGCTGACCTCTCCGCGAAAGATGATCGACTTGGCGATCTGATCCAGCGCGCAGCCCGCCGCATCCGCCGCCTGCTGCGCGGTGCGGGTTTCGCCGGGCATCTCGCGAATATCCGCCACAAGGCCCACCCCTTCCAAGGCAGTGCGCACGCGTTTCAGGCTTTTGCTCATGGTCGGATCCCTTCGTATTTTGCCACCGTTTCATCAGCATCAAGACCGCAGATAAAGCAATTGCCTTGACCCCAGTCAATCCGCGCTCAATGGATGGGGGATGACATTTGCATCCCGCCTGACCCGCTGCCCCCATCCCTATGACGCTGATCTGGCGCGTGATACCGCCGCGCGCTTTCCCGATCTCGCCCCCGAATTGCGCGCCCTGATCGAGGGCACGGCCGGGTGCAGTCCCCAT
>CALGTJ010000535.1 GCA_937901435.1 uncultured Rhodobacter sp.
CTGGTCCCGGATCAACTGGCGGCACAAGCGAAGCCGCCCGCAAGCTGGGCATGTTCCACGATCAGGTCTCGCGCTCCATCTAGGTCGCCGCGGACTGCCAGCTACAGCGATACGGCTTTCATGATCCTATCGAAAACGTATTCGACGCGATTGATGCACTGACCGCAGTAACCAACAGGATCTTGTCCTGTCTTTCGCAGCACTTGGTTAAAGCGCACAATGAAGTCGAATTTCAGCGGCTCAGACCTACCTGTTTTTGCGTCAATCATTTCGGCATCTGCGTGTACGCTACCGTCAGGCATAATCACAATTTTCTTAATCGTGCCCATCTGCCCTCCGCCAATTCGAAGATCCCTTGACGCCGAGCCAGCAATCTCGACGTAGGCCTCATGCTTGTCCTGCGTCAGTGTAAAGAGGTCCACAAGCCAACTCTCCACGGTGTTTGAGAACGGTTGACACGACTGGATCACCTCGAAGAGGTCTGGATTGTCCTTCTGCAGGTTGCCACGCTCCGCCCGCGACAGATGATCAGTAAATTTCTCGGCAGTATCGCGGCACGGAAAGTAGACATCAGCTTTTTGCTTGGTGGGCTTATTGGTGTTGTACGAAGCCCAAACCACATTCATAGCGCGATCAAGAATGTGGCGGCATCCGACTAAAACTTGAGAAACCGCCACTTCGGTACCGTCATCAAGCAAGCCACCAGATGCATCTGCTTTGAGCTGGTTCATCGTCAGCCGATGAGAGGCGATCTCGGCTCTCACCCCTTTAATCAAACGATCATTGGACATGACGATGCACTCCTCTGTTTGGCGACCGGATCGTCGCGAGCAGGGTCGTCGGGCGTTTCATGCCCGTGCTCCTGCATCCGTTTCGAACCGATTTGCACAGGTGATTTGCCAATCTAATTCCGTCACGCTCTGGTTTCTTCCCAAATCAAATGGGGGAAAACATGCGCGAAGGGACTTGGCGCAAGGCCACTTTCCACTTTATTTACAACGACATAAAGAAAAGTGATGGCGGAGGGAATGACACATGCAACGAACTCTCTCTCGTGCCAGCGTCGGACCCCGAGTGACCCACGCGAAACCCTGCGCAAATCTGACGCTTATTGGAAAATCATCCGATCAGCCTAAGCCAAAGTCATTCCGGAAACGGTCAATCTGATGCATGCGCTCATGCAGGATGGTCACGATCCCGATGTCGCCGTTCGAGAGATGTCGCCAGTAGACAAAATGACGCTCGTATCTAAAGAAGAACCCGTTGAGGCCGAACTCGGCCGGGATGGGCTTTGATGCAACGCCGTGGTCAGCGATCTTGTCGAAGGCGGCGAACAGGCCGGTGATGTATTTCCCGGCCTGTTCATCTCCCCACCTGTCACGGGTGTAACGGTAGATGTCATCGAGGCGGTGAGACGCCACTTCCTGGATCCGAACGGCGGGCATTGGATCAGGCCCTGTTCCGCGCAATCACCTCGGCTGCCGTCAGCGGTTGATACGTCTCCTCGGGCGCTGCGAACGCATGGTTCAGCTCGCCCTTCAGCCGGTTGAAGGCTTCCTGCTCCACCCTCTCTTTGTCACGCCGGATCAGGTCACGGATATACTCGCTGACGTTCTCATAGGACCCGTCATCGCCTACATTGGTTGAAACAAAGTCACTCAGCGCACCACCAAGGCGGACGGTCATCGTGGTCGTTCGGGACATGGCACGGCACCTCTAATCTCGCATGTATTCAATATAACCAAAAACGCATACAAACAAGAGTGAGCTGCACCCTACTCCTGCCGATCAGCGTTCGCCCCTCTATCTCGCGAGAAAGCTGTGTTGAACACAGTGTTGGCAACACAGGATCACCCCTCACGAAACGCCCGCTCAAAGTAGATGCTGATAGGCTCCAAGAGGTAGGCCATCGGCGTTCTAGCACGCGTACGGATGAAGGCATCCACTGGCATACCTGGTAGCAACTCTGCCGGCGAGAGGCGTGCAACTTCCCCCTCAGACAAAATCACCTCCACGCGATAAAACGATTGGCCAGTACGCTCGTCCGTGAAGGCGTCAGCAGACAGCTGCGTGACTTCCCCCTGAAGGCTAGGGATTTGCCGAAGATCAAGCCCTGGAAAGCTCAAGCTCACGCCCTGCCCTACATAGACTTGGTCAACGTGAAGTGCTGGAATTTCAGCCGTTATGACGAGATCGCTTACTTCTGGTACTAAATACACGATGGGCTCTGCAGGACGTACAACAGACTGCGCACCAAAAACCTGCAGTTCCATAATGCGTCCAGAGACGGGTGCGCGCAATTCAAGGTCAGCCAACCTGCGATCTAGATCGGCCAGTTGCTGGCGGAGTTCTTCTTCTGCGGCTCGCACCTCACGCAACTCGGTGATCGCCTCTTCGCGCCGGGTCGTCGCCAGCTGGATGATAGCAAGTTCTGTCTCAATGATCCGCTCCCCTGCCTCGGCTCTACGGGCTTCAACCTCGCCCAATGATCCCCGCAACTGTGCTGCCTCGCGCCGCAGACGCAAAATCGGCTCTTGCTCAATCAGGCCGCTCTCCAAAAGTGTCATTTTGCGGTCGATATCATCGGATGCGATGGTCAGTTGTTCCTCGAGCGCTTCATCCTGGGCATCGATCGCCCCGATTTGCGCGGCAATTTGTGCAATACGCCCTCGAAGCTGTTCAATCTCCTGATTGTGGGTCGCTTGGCGCGCAAGGAACAAACTCTCTTGCCCCCTCGAAAGGTCCAACAACTCAGGATCAGCGCTGGCCTCAGCAATAATATCGTCTGGGAATTCTACACGTTCACGCGCATCGCGTTCCGCCTCAAGTCGCGCTCGGCGGAGGCGTAGCTCAAAAAACCGCCCATGTGCTACAGCGCGGTCCCGCCCAATCTGTCCTGGAGCCAAGCGTAGCAGAACGTCTCCTGCCGACACGCGTGCACCCTCGTCAGCAAAGAATTCGGCAACCACCCCACCTTCAGGATGCTGGATGACTTGCCGGTTGCGCTCAACTTCAATGCGACCAGAAGCTATCACTGCTCCTGCCAGTTCACTGCTGAGAGCCCAGAAGGTAAACCCACCCAGCATCACGACGACCGTGAACACTGCGGTCAGTAGCGGGCCACGAATGGACCAGGCTTCGGACAGATCTTTCTGCGGGCTCGTACTCATGACACTCCACCTGCAGCTTTGATTTCAGCATAGTTTGATAGCGTCTGTTGCAAGACCTCAGGCGTGGGTCCGAACTTCTTTTGAACGCCATCGGCAAGCACCAGAAGATAATCACATTCCCGGATAGCGGCTGGCCGATGCGCCATGATGATCACGGCGCGTCCGTCTGCCTTGATGTTCTTAATCGCAGTGTTCAAGGC
>CALGTJ010000536.1 GCA_937901435.1 uncultured Rhodobacter sp.
CGCCGTGGGGTGCAGCATAAGTCCACGCCCGAACAGCGGATGATCCAACATCCCCGCAAGCAGACGGGCATTCCCAAGCGCATTGCCTGCCAGCACCACTTCGTCGCAGGACAGCGACTTGCGCCCCTCCGCATCCACGTACTGCAGCCCCATCACATCACGCCCGTTGGCTGCGATGTCGAGGCCCGTAACCGTTGCACCCGCGCGCAGCTCTACGCCTTTGGACCGTGCGGCATCCAGATAAGCGATATCTGCACTGGCTCGCGCATGTCGGGGACAGCCCACACCGCAGGGGCCACAATTGTTGCAAGCTTCCCGCCCGGCGCGCGCGCGGCTGAGGATTGCTGCGTCCGACGGCCACCAATGCCACCCCAGACGATCAAACCCTGCCGCCAGTTTTTCAGTACCAACACAGAGCGGCAAAGGTGGACAGGGTCGCTCGGCTCGCGGCGGATTGCCGGGATCCCCGGCAAGACCTGACACGCCCATCATCTGGTCATTCAGATCGTAGAACGGTTCAAGCTCAGCATAGCTGACCGGCCAGTCTGACCCGATATGATCAAGACTTTTCTTGCGGAAATCTGAAGGGCGGAAGCGCGGAAAATGCGCGCCCCAGCGGATTGTACTACCGCCGACTGCATTGAAAATCGCCGGGCGGATGACGCTTTCGCTGTCCTCTACCGGATAGTCCGCAGGCCCTCGCCGCACATTGGGATTGGCATTGTACGTGCTCTGCAACGCCAGTTCCCACTTCGCCGAAAGCGACGGGGCGCTGCTCTGGTCGACAAAGTCTCCCGCCTCTAGCACAACAACCCGCAATCCCGGTTTTGCCACAGCCCATGCAAAAGCAAGACCGGCAGCCCCCGCGCCGACAATCGCGATGTCGGCGGTTTCGGTCATGTATTTACGTCTTCTTCCGGCACCTTCAGATCAACCCGACCCTTGCCTTCCTTCATCTTGTTGAAGGTATGGCAAGACGCCTCAAACGCCGGGATGCCGCCGGGCAAAGCTGCCATAAAGGCAGCCTCGTAGACCTCTTTCCAGGTCGCGCCGTTTTCGATCGCCCGGATTGCGGCCCATTCGACGCCTTCACTGTCGCCTTTGACGGCCGTGGTCACGCCCACCAGCACAAGAAAACGGGTCTTCAGGTCCATGGCCCGACCGTCCTCTGGGCCGAACAGCGTGTAGGAGGCCAAAGCGCCGTAGCGGCGGAGCATTTCCGGATCAAGTTCCGCAAGATAATCATGTACCGGCAAAGTATACCCGCGCACTTCACGAATTTTGTCGAGTTCGGCTTTTCCTTCGGGGGTCATGTGAGGTCCTTTATGAAAGAGAAATGTCAGATTTTGCGGGCGGCAAGTTCGCCTTCCTTGATGGCGTCGTTGACCCGGCGCGCCGACATCGCGTCCCCGATCAGATGCGTTTCGACACTGTCTCCAAGCGCATGGAACAGAGCGTCATTGGCCGAACCGCCCTGCACCATCACAACGCTGTCGATCTTGCCCAGCGTTTCTGTTTCACCGGTGTAAAGATCGCGCATCGTGACGCTATTGGGGGTAATCTCTGTCAACTCGCGATCGACGTAAAAGGTCACGCCTGCACGGCGCAGCATCCCATGAACCTTGCCCCAGTCGCGCGAGGCAGCAAGATCTGGCGACGGTTGACCCAGCTGCGTCACAAAGAAAACCTGCGCGCCACGTTGCGTCAGGTATTCGGCAGTGACGGCACCCTGACGCCCTCCCATGGTGTCAAAGACCACAACGCGTTTTCCCACCACCGGGTCGGTTTCGAGAAGCTCGGAATAGGCCATCACATGCGGGAGGTCCGCACCGGGCAACGGGTCACCACCCCACTTCTCGGGGCGCAGCATTGTCCAGCCATGGCGCAAACCGGTCGACCCGGTCGCAATGACCACTGCATCGAAACCTGCAAGATCAGCCTCGGTCGCGCGGGTGTTAAGACGTATATCAATATCTTCGTCGCCCAAACGCGCCTCAAGCCAATCGACGATACCCACAAGTTCAGTCCGGCTGTCAGCCTTGGCCCACCAGCGCACCTGACCGCCCAACCTCTGCCGTGCCTCATATAGCGTGACTGCATGCCCCCGCCGCGCCAGCGTCCAGGCAGCCCGCATTCCGCCAGGACCACCGCCCACCACCGCCACTTTGCGCGGTGTTTCTGCCGGTTCCAATGTGTCCTCGTCCAGTTCCAGTTCACGCCCCGCAGACGGGTTGTGAATGCAGCCAATGGGGGCCTGGGCAAAGATCGTGGACATGCACCAATTCGCGCCGACGCAGGGACGGATTTTGTCGCCTTCACCAGACAGCGCCTTAGCCCCCCATCGCGCATCCGAGACCAACGCGCGGGCCATGCCCACGAAATCAAGCTTGCCCTCGGTCAGATACGCCTCAGCCTCGCCCGGATCGACAATGCGCCCAACGCCGACAACCGGGATCTTGAGCCGCGCCTTGACCGTCGCGGTCGCATCCAGTTGAAACCCGTGTTTTTCTGGCGCGGTCGGGTAGATCAGCATCCTGTTGATATACGTGCCGTGCGACAAGGAAATGTAGTCGATCAGCCCTGTTGCCTCAAACTCTGCCGCCAGATCGGCCCAGTCGTTGGGCCGCAATCCGCCCTCGTGCCCATCGTCGGAATTGAGCCGCATGCCCATGATCATATCCGGGCCAAGCTCTTCTCGGCAGGCTTGCAATATCTCCATCACGATCCGCATCCGGTCTTCCAGCGATCCGCCATAGGCGTCATTGCGCAGGTTCGTGGCAGGCGACAGGAACTGGTTGAGAAGGTAGCCATGCGACATACCGTGCACCTCTACCCCGTCCAAACCACCTTCGCGGGAATAGCGCGCAGACAGGCGATACCCTTCGATGATTTCGGCAATGTCCTTGCCCGTCATCACATGCGGCATCTCGCGGTAAACGCCGCATGGAATGGCGGACGGTGCCCAAACCGGAAGTCCATTGGTCACCGAATTTGTCTGCCGTCCACGATGCCAAGGCTGCGATAACAGCAGCGTGCCATGTTCATGCACGGCTTCTGCCAATTTGGCATATTCCGGAACCATGCGCGGATCAAAGGCAAAGGCTTTGCCCTTGTATGGCTGCGTCGTCGGATGGCTGGCCATCGCCTCCATCGTGATGACCGCAGCGCCGCCTTTCGCCCGCGCGACATAGTAGGCAATATGCGCTTCAGTAAAGAGATGGTCCTTGACCAGCAACGTTGCATGCGCCGTCATCCAAATCCGGTTGCGGGCGGTTTTCGGGCCCAGTTGCAAAGGACTTCCAAGAAGCGGGTAAGCGGTCATGCGATTTCTTTCCGTTGTATGATATTTCCGCCGTCAGGAATGCGTAGACAGCGTGCCTCTTGACCTGTGGGGACCGTTAGAGTGCCCGGCACCACGCTGCTGCAGCGGTCAATCGCGACGGGGCAACGTGTATGAAACTTACAACCCGGCGGAAGCGCGATCGGTGATGGCACCTCGCCTCCAAGTACATGTCGCGTGACCTTGATACGTGGATCGGCGGGCAGATGCGCCGATAGCAGCGCTTGCGTGTAGGGGTGTGCAGGGGTTTCGAACAATGCCTCGGCTTGACCCTGTTCAACCACTTCGCCCAGATACAGTACCGCGATCCGGTCGCTGATCATACGGACGGTGCCCAGATCATGACTGATGAACAACATCGCGGCTTTGGTCTCTTCACGGATCTCGGCCAGCAATTCGAGTATCCCCGCCCGCACCGACATATCGAGAGAGCTTGTTGGCTCATCCAGAACGATCAACTTAGGGTCGGTGGCGATCGCTCGGGCGATGCAGACCCGCTGCAGCTGCCCCCCCGACAGGTTCGCAGGTGTGCGGTTCAAAAACGAAGTGCTCAGATTGACCCGCCGTGCAAGGTCTTCGGTCCTGTCGTGACGCTCTGACCGTGACAGTGGCATGTGCAGCTTGATCGGCTCTGCAATCAGGTCACGGATCCGCATACGCGGATTGAGCGCGCTCCACGGGTCCTGAAACACCATCTGCATATCGCGCCTCAATGGGCGCACTTTGCTTTTGGGAAGATGCGTGATGTCCTGACCGTTGAATTCAATGCTGCCCTCAGTCGGCTCTGACAGGCGCAGGATCACCCGGCCAATCGTTGACTTGCCCGACCCGGATTCACCGACCATGCCCAGAGTTTCCCCCGGAGAGATGTTCAGATCGACGTGGTTCACAGCATTGACAAATTGCTTGCCACCAACCGGAAAGTGTTTGCAAAGACCCCGCACTTTCAGAACCGGGTTGGTCATGCGCGGGCCTCTTTGGGCTTCATCTCGTCAAGCGTCCCGGCGAAATGGCACAGCGCAAAATGGGTAGGCGCGATTTCTTTGTTTGGCACAGGTGTGCGGCACAGTTCCGTCGCAAATTCACAACGTGACTGGAGCGCGCAGCCCGGTGGCAAATTGTAAAGGTCGGGCGGCTGCCCACCAAGCGTACGCGCGCGGCCCTTTTGGAACTGTTCGGGCGTCGCCCCGATAAGGTTGCGTGTATAGGGGTGGACAGGGGCCGCAAACACATCCGCCACAGGGCCGCTTTCGACAATGCTACCACCAAACATCACCGCGATATCATCGCAGAAATGCGCAACCACACCCAGATCATGAGTGATGATCATGGTCGCCATATTGAAACGCGCCACCAGGTCCCGCAGCAGATCCAGAATCTGGGCCTGCACAGTCACATCTAGACCAGTGGTCGGCTCGTCCGCGATCAAGAGCTTTGGCCCATTCATCAGCGCCATCGCCAGTAAAACACGCTGCGCCATGCCGCCGGACAATTCATGTGGCCATGACTTTGCTCTACTTTCCGGAGCCGGGATGCCGACAGCTTCCATCATTTCAAGCGCGCGTTTGCGCGACATCTCTAGTGATCCGCCAGAGTGGATTTGATGCAATCGAACCAGCTGATCCCCAACCCGCGTCAGAGGGTCAAGCGATGTTCGCGGGTTCTGCACCACCATTGCAATCTCGGCACCGCGAATGCGATTGAGGTCTTCGGGTGGCATTGTCGTTAACTCACGGCCCTCAAAGCGGACCGACCCAGCTACGATCCTCGCAGGTGGGCGCAATAGGCCCACAACCGATTGCGCCGTAAGCGATTTACCCGCCCCGGTTTCGCCAACAATCCCAAGAATGCGACCCGCTTGCAGTGAGAACGAAACACCGTTCAATGCCTTGGCGATCCTCACGCGATTGTCGATATCGCGCGAGATGAAATGCGTGTGCAGGTCTTCGACTTCAAGCAGCGTCATTTCGCGGTTCTCCGACGCGGGTCCATCAAGTCCTGAAGCCCATCGCCAAAGAGGTTGAGACCAAAGACCAGAAAGATCAGCGCCAGACCGGGGTAAAGCCCAACCCACCACTGGCCCGACACCATAAACTCTGCCCCTTGGCGGATCATCGCGCCCCATTCGGGCGTCGGTGCCTGAATGCCAACCCCCAAGAACGCCAGCGTTGCAGAGATCCGCACGGCCCATGCTGCACGCACTGCCGTCTGCGCCATTGCGCCCTGAATGGCATTGGGCAGCAAATGGACAAAAAGGATGCGCCAGGTCGGGTTGCCCGCAGCGATGGCGCTTTCGACAAAGTTGGACGAGCGCAATGCCAGCACTTCAGCCCGCACAACACGCGCAAAGACCGGACTGTCCAGCAGACCAAGAACCAATACCACGTTCAGCAGGGATTGACCCGTTGCAGCCACGACTGCCAGCGCAAGTATGATAGATGGAAAGACGCGTAGCCCATCGAAAAACCTCATCAGCACTTCATCAAGGAGACCCCCACGGTAGCCCGCGATCAATCCAACCGGCACGCCGATCAGAAGCGATATCAGCACTGCGGGAATGGCAATGCCAAAGCCGAACTTTGCCCCGTAGATAACCCGGCTGAACACGTCCATGCCGTTGCCGTCCGTACCGAACCAATGCTCGGCCGAAGGCGCTTGCAAGACACGGTCAGTATACGCCGCCACCGGATCATGTGGCATGATCCAAGGCGCGAAGATGGCCAGAAGCGCAAAAAACAGAATGATCATCAGTCCAACGGCCGCCGTCGGACTTAGCCTGAGAATACCAACAAAGCGGTTCCAGATTTTTGAGCTGCGGCTGCGCTCGACCTGATCAATCACATCGTTGGAAGCTGCGTCGGACATCAGTTCAACTCCGACCGTGGTTCAATCAGATGCACAATGATGTCGATAATCACAAACACCAGAACCGAAAACAATGCGAGAACGAGCACATAACCTTGCACTGCTGTGAAATCACCACTGATGATCGCGTTCAGTCCATACTGGCCCAGTCCGCCCCACGCAAAGACATATTCAATCAGTGACATCGTGCCAACAAGGCCCGTCACCTCGGTGCCGACAAAGGTCAAAACCGGCACGGCACTGTTGCGCAGAACCAGTTTGCGAACGTTCTTTTCCGGCAGCCCGCAGGCTTGGGCATATCGAACTGTGTCCGAGGCCAGAACCTCAATGGCAATAGCGCGAGTTTGTTTGATGATTGGGGCTGCGGATACAATCGCAAGACAAATCACTGGCAGCACCAAATGCGAAGCCGAAGACCAAGCAGCCTCCCAGTTTGCTGTCAGCAAACCATCAATGAGATAGGACCCGGTGATCATTTCGGGCGGTGAGACCAGCAAACTCATGCGTCCTATGGCTGGTGGTGCCCAGCCCAGAAGGTAGAAAAATACGAAGATCATCACCAGCGCAAGCCAGTAGGTCGGAATCGAAAATCCAAGTAGCGACAGGACTCGGGTCACCTGATCAAACTTGCCGTTGGGCCTGAATGCCGCACGCAGGCCCACAGGGACACCAATCAAGGCCCCTATCCCAACTCCCCAGAACAAAAGCTCCAGAGAAATCATCGCGCGCTCTTTGATGTCGGTCATTACAGGGCGGTTCGAAAGCCAGCTTTCGCCCAAATCCCCCTGAACTACGTTGCCCAGATAAATCCCGAATTGCTGCCACAGCGGCTGATCCAGACCGAGGTTCTCGCGGATTGAGTCAAATTCAGCCTGCGTTGCCGTTGGGCCAGCGAGCCTCCCCACCGGATCAAGTCCACCGATCCGCACCAGCATGAAGGTAATGAACACCACTCCAATCAGAAGCGGCAATACCATGAACGCGCGACGCAACAGGAACCGGTGAAAGCTCACAGTGTTTCAGCCTCTTGATTGGGGAAAGCCGGGCACCGCAGACTTGCAGCGCCCGGGGAATTTACGACGGATCAGTCGCCGCGCAACTCGCGCCAGCGCTCGTGCTCATCCGGGTAATAGACCCAGCCAGAAACGTTCGGTGCCATCGCCTCGAACGTAGCGGGATAGGCGACAAGGATCCAAGGCGCATCTTCGGCCCAGAGTTTCTGCGCCTCATCCATCAAAGCCATGCGCTTTTCGGAATCGAGCTCTTCGCGTCCTTGATCAATAAGTGCATCCAGATCGGGATTGTTGTACTTCGCCCGGTTCGAAACCCCGGTAGAGTGCGTCATCAGGAACATCGAATAGACCGCATCAAGCACGATTGGTCCGTCTTCCCATGTGAAGAAACACATGCTTTGTTCTGCAGGTGCCGCTTTGGCACGCATCTCGGAAGAGGTGATACGGGTTGGCACCGCATTGATGCCAACTTTCTTGAGCATGTCCGCAACCTGGATGGCCACCGGCTCCTGATGCCAGAAAGCATCAGAATATAATAGCTCGACGGGTTCGGCAATGCCATCGGGATACCCGGCCTCGGCCAGCAAGGCTTTTGCCTTTTCAGGATCGAAATCGTACGCGAAATGCTCCTGATTGCTGCCCGCGATGATCGGTGAAACGATTGATCTGGCGATATCGGCCTGACCAGCAAAAACGGCAGTGTTCAACGCATCCTTGTCGACAGCATAGTTGAATGCCTGACGCACACGAGTGTCAGAAAACACCTCGCAGGACGGGTTCATCCGTGCGGCAGCAACAGAACGGCTCGTGGCACGCTGAACCTTGACGTTTGGATCAGCCTGCATGTTGACCACCTGATTGATGGATGGCCGGTCGATCCACTGAACCTGTCCGGCCTTAAGCAGCGTCACGCGGCTCGCTTCTGACGGGATTTCCTTGTAGATCACGCGGTCATAGTAAGGCTGCCCGCCAAAGTAGTTTGGGTTGGCAACAAACACCGCCTGATCGTCTGCACGCAGCGATTCAAGGTGGTATGCGCCAAACCCTGCGGTGTTGGACTGCATCCATTCCAGCGCCCATGGGTCGGCTTCAGTGGCGTGCTTTTTGACTTCTGTCGTATCATAGATACCCGGCACGTAGAGCGTCAGCGCATTCAGAAAGATCGCCGACGGCGCGGAGAGCGTGAACTCAACCTCATATTTCGAGATCGCCTTCACACCCGTGACGTTGGACACGCGCGCGATAAAGTTGCCAGTCCTTTTTTGCTCAAAGGACTTGGCCCAGCCCCACTCCACGTCGTCTGCCGTCAGTTCGTTGCCAAACGGACTCAGCACACCTTCGCGCAGCTTGAACACCCATGTCTTGCCGTCCTCCGACACAGTCCAACTTTCGGCCAGGTGCGGTTTCAGATCGTCAGGGTTCAGTGTGGTGATACCGTCTACTTCCATCGTGCCATAGGCGACGAGGTTTTCGTAAACCTGTGTCACTACGTTCTGCGTATGCGCCTTTAGCGCGTCACCATCAAAACCCTCCGGCGCTTGCGGCGAGGCAAGGATCATAGTCTCGGCCTTTGCGGCCCCAGACATCACGCTCATCGCCAATGCCAGCGCGGCGGATAGAACAAGCGTCTTTCCCGTCAGCTTCATATTTATTACTCCCTATTGTTATGCGTTTTTTTGTCGTTGGACTGGCTCAGTATCAGGCCGCTTTGCCTCTTTGCGGATTAAAGAAAGGGACCTGGAATTCTGGTTTCACTTCGGACAGGATATCGACCACCTGATAAGATGCTCCAACCCGGCGACCGGTTTCGGGTGCTTCCATTTCGTAGCGCCACTCCGCGCCATATCCGAGCGCCTTGTCCACACTCACAATCGTTCCGCAAAAAACCGTAAAGTCTCGTTCGGGCACGTTGCTCACACGCTCTCGCACCAGAGCGATGATATCTTCGGGACGGATAAATGCGTTGACCCCAACATCCTGATAAAGCCGCCCATCCACCCAGCTACGCATTACACAGCTGTCCCAGCTGTCGCGCATTTCATCATATGGCCAGAAGACAGGCGCGACATGGTTGGCGCAGGCCTGTTTCGATCCGGGAATGGATACCGTTTCCAATGCACGATCCGTGTGATCCGAACCGACCCCGACATACAGCTGATCAGCTATGTGGAGTACGATTTCCACTTCGCCCGAGGTCTTGTCCGTCTGTACAAAAAGCTCGTCATCCGCGGTCAAAGCATGCAGGGCGATTGGATAGATCCGGGGTGCAGGCACGTCAAAAGCTATGTGGATTCCGGACTTCGCCACTTCCTGCTGATGCGCAACAGCGGTCTCCGGATCGCGCGTGGCAGAACCCAGATTGTACATCCGTTCAGTGACAAATTGCGTGTCGCGGCGGGTGCCATCCGCAGATTCAATTGTCACGTTCAGCTTGTGGCTCATACCATCTCCTCCAGATCGAGCTTAACCGGATCAAGGCCCGGACCGATATGCCGTCGCCACATCCAGAACCGCTTGAGAGTGCGCCCGCCCGATCCTGCTCCGAACGCTTCCCGTCCATGCAACGCAATCAGGTTGTTCATCACGAGGCATTCACCGGGTTGCAGCACGTAACGGAAATTCAGTTCGGGACGGTCCAGAACCTCGTCAAGATAGTCCAGCGCCTCTCTCTGCAAGGCAGTGAGCGGCGTTCCTACCATCTCCATACCCGGCTCGATCATGATCCGCGCATAATGGATGCGAAGTTCTCCGTGAACGACCTCAAGAATGGGCTTTTGCACCGTCGGCCCGAGTGAGGGCCAGACATGGGCCTGCGGCGAGCGAAAATGATAATTGTCAAAGTAAAGCGGCAGCAAATCCGGACGTTCGGACTTAATCACATCATAGACACTGCGCGCGCTGATAATCGTGCTGTCGCCACCTTCCGCAGCCGATCGGTAGCAGTAGAGCGCCAGATAACAAGGCGGACGCGCCTCAAGGCACCCATTATCGGAATGCTTGGCTGAGCGTTTGGAACTTGCTCCGACGCGCGTCGGGTCAGTATTGGCCGCACCTTTGTCAGCGACAGTAAAGAACCTGCGATCCTGACCGATCCCCTGACGGATCGGCTGCCCCAGATAATTACAGATTACCCAGGAGATAATCTCGGCTTCCGCCTCGGTCCAGCAATCGCCCCCAATACCGCGCAACACGAAAAAGCCTCGCACCGTGTCCAGTCGCTCGCGGAGCTCCGGGACATCGCGCGCAAAGGAAGGAATTCGGAAATCCTGCTGCTCCACAGTATCAACTGTCAGCCCATTGGCTTTTGCAAACGCGATACCTTCAGCAATTTCTCTCTGCGCTGCATCCGGCAAGGTGTAAAACAGCACCGGTTCATCGGTCACCAAGTCATCCCTTTGCCACGCGCGCGTATCCGGATCGGATGCAGGCACCAAAGGTACCGGCCGAATGGAACTGGCGTTTTTTGATGGTTGCACGGCGACGTTCCTTCCCATCTTCTGACAAAACACTACCAATTAAATGTACAAAAGAAATACAAATCTTTGGTTTTTTGGTCAAGCGGTACGGCGTGACCTGGTTGTGGCGATCCGATCTGCCGCCCGAAGCGCCAGCGCCTGCAATGTGTTGGTGGGATTGGCGGCGGCCCCGGTCACAAAGGCCGATCCGTCAGTCACGAAAAATCCCGGCAGATCATGTGCTTCACACCATTCGTCAAGAACAGACGTCTCTCGATCTAGGCCCATCCGTGCCGTGCCCATCAGGTGAAATCCCGCCTCGGGGATTGTCTCCATTTCGATAAAACTCTGCGCTCCCGCCAACGCCAAAATCTCCCGCGCGCGGTCGCGTCCAAAATCCAAAGCCTGTTTCGCTTCGGCCGGAATCTTGTAGACCATGCGCGCTGCGGGCAGCCCGTCTGACCCGGTCAAGCTGTCGGACAATGTGATGCGATTCTCGGGATCAGGCGCGTCCTCCGCGCAGATCGACAGGCTATAGGCGCGGCCAAACATTTGCGCAAAGGCGGCATGATGGCCCCGGCCCCAAGGCGCACGTCGACCCAGCGACCCGAGCGCGGTCAGCGCTGGACCATGTGTTCCAAGCGCCTGCATCTTCACTCCACGCCGGAATCCTCTGTCTGTATCCGTTTCGTAGAAATGATGGCTCACAAGCGTCCCTGCTGCGATCCCACGATGCCCGTCCATCGGCTCATCAAAAAGGCCCGTCACCCGCGCAAAAGGATGCAGCATCAGACGCCGCCCGACCAACCCACTTCGGTTGACAGCCGCAGCACCCGGCGCATTGAGCAGGAAACGTGGTGTTCCTATGCCGTTGGCCGCTAAGATCACCACTGGCGCGTGGGCGGCAAGCTCCCGCCCATCGCGATCCAGCCACACTGCACCCCGCACCGTTCCATTTGGTGTTGTCAGGATGTCAGTCACTCTTGCGCCGGTCACCAGACGTGCGCCTTTATCAATTGCAGCAGGCCAATAATTCAGATCCGTCGCTGATTTTGCCCGACGCGGGCAATGCAGTTCGCACGGACCGCAGTTGTTACAGATGCCCTGGCCCTGACCGGCAGAGGAGGTGTTAATCGCGATATCGCCCGGCCACCATGACACGCCCGTGCGATTGAACGCCTCAGCTATGCGCCGCGCGCCGGGAGACAGTCCAACCGGAGCCTGACGGCGCGCTGACATTGGTGGATAAGCAGGATTTCCGGGCAGGCCCGCAACGCCCATCATGGTTTCATTCAAATCGTAATACGGTGCCAAATCAGCATAGCTGATCGGCCAATCGTCGCCTGTACCATCCAGTGTATGAGTACGGAAATCCGACGGATGGAACCGCGGAAAATGGCAAGACCAGAGAACTGTGCTGCCACCTACGCCATTGAAGTAAAGCGGTTTGATCTCACTTTCAGCGTCGTCGACCGGATCATCGACCGGGCCTTTACGACGGTTTGGATTGGGGTTCCAGCTGCGCTGTCGGATCACTTCCCAGTCATCATCAAGCGCGGGAGACGCCTGAGGGTTCACCCATTCCCCTCTCTCGAGACAAGTCACTGAAAACCCGTGATTGACGAGCCGCCAAGCCGCTGCCGCGCCACCCGCCCCGGCACCAATAATCAGTACATCGCTGTCCATTGGCGCCATTGATCTGTTCTGTTGCAAATACATCTTTTAGAGCATTATAAATACAGAAGTAGTTTGAGACCAAATGGTTTTACGCGCAGCTACCCAGCGACACAGCACAAGGGATATCCAATGACCAAAGGGGCAGTTGCAATCGTGGGGGCCGCAGGCGGCATTGGCAGCGCCATAGCCCGGCGGATGCATAAAGATGGTCACGCTCCCCTTGTTCTCATGGATCTGCCTGGACCGGCCCTTGATGCCATGGCGTCTGAAACAGGCGGACAAGCGTTCGGTATCGACCTGACAGACCGCGCTTCGGTTTCTTCGGCCTTCGCCACAGCGCAACAACAGGTGCCCACGCTATATGGTCTGGTGCTGGCAGCAGGCGTTGTCGACAATGCCAAACTGGCCGATCTCGACGCGGACCGTTGGTCCGACATTCTGTCTGTGAATCTGACCGGGCCATTTCTGTGCTGTCTCGCCGCGCGCGACTGGATCGCGGATGGAGGACGGATCGTGACGTTGGGGTCTCTAGCCGGGCGGACTGGAGGCGTGATCACTGGAACCGCCTATGCAGCCAGCAAAGGCGGTATTGAATCTCTCACAAAGTCGATGGCACAAGAATTCGCTCCGCGAGGGATTACGGTGAATTGCGTAGCTCCGGGAGCAGTCGAAACCCCGATGCTGGCCGCACATACGCCAGAGCGAAAGGCAGCGATGTCAGCGTCAACACCGCTCAAACGCATGGGTCAGCCCAATGAAATCGCCGCCGCCGTGTCTTATCTGCTTGACGCAGACGCAGGATTTACAACGGGTTCGGTGCTGGCCGTGAATGGCGGATTGAGGATGGATTGACGGGATGCATCCTCATCCAACATATCCTCATGCTTTCTCTCCCTTGAAAATCGGCGGAACGCAGGTTCGCAACCGCATCTTCGTTCCGGCACACACCACCAACTATGGCGAAAACAACCTACCCTCTGATCGGCACCTCGCCTATCATCGCGCGCGCGCTGCGGGTGGCGCGGGTCTGAATATCTTCGAAGGCATCCGCGTGCATCGCTCAAGCCTTGGTCGGCAGCAAGGACTGAACGGGTTCGATCCTGCCTGCATCGCGCCCTTTGCGCGCATCGCAAATGCGGTGCGCGATGAAGGTGGAAGACTGTTCGGGCAGATTATCCATCTGGGCCGTCATATCGACGGCAACTTTGCCCGCACTCCGGCGTGGTCAGCCTCTGATATTCCCTGGGCCGCAACTGCACCGCCGCCACATCCCATGACCGAGGAAGAAATCGCGCTGGTCGTACAAGCGCATGCCGATGTCGCCGCCAATCTGATAGAGGCCGGGCTGGACGGCATAGAGTTGACCATGTCACATGGTCATCTGCTCCAACAATTCATGTCGCCTGCCTCCAATCTGCGCGAGGATCACTATGGCGGCTCTCTGGAAAACCGTCTGCGCTTTCCGCTCGACACGCTGCGTGCTGTGCGGGCCCAGTTGGGACCAGACCGCACCTTGGGCATCCGGATCAGCGCAGACGAATACCTGCCCGGGGGGCTGTCACTGGATGACATGACCGGCATCGTCCGGCAACTGGCGGAAACGGTTCAGGTTGATTTCGTGAACGTCTCGCACTCCGCTTATCATGGCAGCTATACGGTCTCGACCCAGATGGCTGACATGGCGTTTAACATCGACCAATTTCAGCCGCTGACCCATGCGATTTCTGCGGCGCTTGATGGCATGGCACGCAAGCCCGTCGTCATGACCGTGTGTCGCTATCAGAAGGTCAGCCAAGCCGAGGAAATGCTCGCCCAAGGCGGTACGGACATGATCGGCATGGCGCGTGCGCATATCGCGGATCCTGCAATTGTTTCCAAGGCGCAAACCGGGCGCGAAACGGAAACGACGCCCTGCATCGGCTGCAACCAGGGCTGCGCGGGCATGCTCGCGCTCAATCTTGCGATCACCTATCTGACCAATCCAACCGCGGGTCGCGAAGCCGACTGGCCCACGGCCAAGCTTTGCCGCACGACGGTTCCGAAACGCGTTCTTGTCATCGGCGGCGGACCGGGAGGCATGGAAGCCGCCGCCACTGCCGCCGAACTTGGGCATGAGGTCACCTTGGTCGAACGGACCAATGCACTGGGCGGCGCCTTGCTCTGGGCCACGCGGATGCCTTTGCGGCACGAATTCTCAACGTTGCTGGCAGCGCAAAAGGCGCGGCTCGAACGTGCCGGTGTCACGATACACCTTGGGACGCAGGCGGGTGCCAATTCAAGTCATGGCTATGACACCGTGATCCAGGCGACAGGGGCCGTTCCACGCGCCCAGGAACTGGCATCCGGTGGACAAACTCTGACCCTTGAGGCTGCGTTGGCCGACCACGATATGTTGGGTCAGCATGTCACTATGGTGGACAGCTTGGGGACATGGTCCGTTGTGTCGGTGGCTGAATGGCTGGCCGATCTGGGCAAACATGTCACCCTGATCGCGCCTTCAGGCAGTCCCGGCTGGACGATCAGCATGTACAGTTCTTTTGCCCTCAAACAGCGGTTGAAGGATAAGAAGGTAAAGGTCATCCCCGGTCAGGCACTACAGGATTTTTCAGGCGGTATGGTGCAGCTGACAGATTTGTCGTTGGGTGAACCCGGTGCGTGCTTTGGTGCCGACAGCGTCATTGCTCCGCTGCCTGCACGTCCCCTGACATTAAACGGCACAAGCGGTTCAAACCTTCCTGTTCCCGTAACCGCCATCGGCGACTGTCAGTCTGCACGCACAGCACTTGAGGCCATATTCGAGGGGCATGAGGCCGCCAGAAACCTGTAACATAGCAGCCTACAGATTCAGCCTGCACCCTCGTCAAAACCTGCAACGCGTGTGTCCTCACCGGCGCGGAAAGCGCCCTGTCCAGGTAAGTCGCGCCAGACGGCAAACCGCTCAGATGGTGTAACGTCTCCGGCAACCATCAGATCATGCCAAACCTCGCAAGCCTCAAGAAAGCAGTTCACCCCACGCGGCCACATCAGGTAGCTTAGAGCTTCGACCATCGCCTCTTCCGCCAACCCAAGCGCATACCCTGCACGCAAATGATGCGCTATTCCCGGTCTGTCACCGCGCGCCGCCTGAACAGCCAGCAGCGCCATATGCGCCGTACCGTCTGAGAGCGGGCCACGCAGCGCAGCAACTGATCGGTCATACGCCTTTTCTGGATCAAGCGCGGGCAGATGGTCGGGAAAGCTTTTGGCAGCAAAATGAAAAGCGGACAAAGACGCCGCCTGCCCGGTCAATGCGATCAGCGCTTCTGCTTCGGCATCCGTTCCGCCAGCCTCGCGGAAAAGTTCAAGATGATGCGTGCCAACATGTTCTTCAACCGCAATCAGAATGCCGAGCCAGACAGATTCGCGTTCGTGCGCAGTCAGCACCCGTGACGCAACGGTCAATGCGTTGTACATGCGCAGATAGGCATCGTGCAAAGCAGGAGCACCTGCTGCAAGCGCGCCATGATGCGGCAGAAGAAATCCACGCGAGGCCGCGAGCTTTTCCAGCTTTATGCGCAATGCCTCTGCGTCGTCAGTCATCCGACCCATGCCCCCCTTGTCCGGGCATGTCAGCCCAGATGCGGAACGCGTCCGAGGCGGGCAAATCACCGGCAGCGATCATGTCTTTCCAGATGCCCGCAGCCGTCACGAAATAGGGAACGCTGCCCGGGAACATGGTGAGCGAAATGACTTCGGCCAGTTCATCCTCTGGCACATGTGCCGCATACGCATGGGCCAGTTGCCAGCGCAGTCCATTCCACTGGCCATTGCAGACCTGAATGGCGCTGGCAGCAAGATGGCACAGCCGCGGCTCTGCGCCCTGTCCTGCCGCCAGAACGGCCCGGTTCCAATCGGCGCGCAAATCGAGACTGCTAAGATGCGCTGCCCAATCATGCGACGCAAAGTGATAGGCCCGAAAACCGCATACCGTGGCCGTGAGCGACACGACCGCCCGGATTTCATCCTCTGTTCCGCCCGCTGCTCGGAACTTGGCGATGTGATGTGTCGCGATTTCTTCGTCAGTGGCAATCAGGATACCCAGCCAGACAAACTCGCGGTCATGATGCGACAAGACACGATCGTCCAATGCCAGCGCGGTATAAGCAGCATCGTAGGCCTCGAGCAGGGGCGGCGCAGTTAACGCCAACAGGCCATGATGCGGTAGAAGATATCCGCGCTTGTCCCGCAGCGCCGTCAGTTTTTGGGTCAGATCATCGTCGCTCATGCGGCCCCCTTTTGCACGGTTTTCGTCAGCGCCGCGATCACCAGATCGGCAGCGTGCATCCCGATCATCGTCGTCGGCGCATGTGTGTTGCAACTCGTCAGCGATGGCATGACGGACGCATCCGCGATCCTCAGCCCCTGAATACCCCGGACGTGCAGCTCCGCGTCTGTGACTGCCAGTTCATGAGTCCCCATCCGACAGGATCCTACCGGATGGTACACCGATTCCGCATTTGCCCGGATCCAGTCGTCCAGATCACCGTCAGACTGTGCATCAGGTCCGGGTCGAATTTCCGGGCCACGCCACGGATCAAAGGAACTCTGCGCAAATATTTCGCGCAGCCGCCGGACACCGGCCCGCAAAACCGCGATGTCACGTGGCGACGTCAGGTAACCCCCTGTGATTGCAGGCGGATCGTTTGGGTCAGCACTCCGCAATTGGATCTGTCCCCGGCTTTCCGGACGCATTTGGTAGATATTTGCAAAAAAGCCGTGCCCCTGCGGACCGGTCGCCTTTCGGAAGGGCATGCGCACGGCAGCTGTCGACCGACCGGGCAGGAAATGCGCCTGAAGATCGGGTGTATCAAGCGCAGGGTCTGAACGAAGAAACGCCCCAGCTTCCAGTGGGAAGCGGGCCGCAGGCCCAGTCCCGAACAAAAGCGCCTGCCCCAGCGCCAATGCAGCCCGATCCGCGCGCAACAGGTTATGCAGGGTAACGGGTTGCTTGCAATCATGCTCGACCCGAACAAGCAGGTGATCCTGAACCCCCTGCCCAACACCGGGTAAATCGTGATGGACTGAAATCCCGTGTTCGGCCAGATGGTCCGCAGGCCCGATCCCCGACAGCATCAAAAGCTGTGGCGTGTTCACGGTTCCACAGCTGAGAACCACTTCGCTTTTGGCGCGCGCGGTGATCTGATCCGTACCCTGCCTTAGCTCAAGCCCCACAGCGCGCCCATCTTCCAACAGCACGCGCAACGCTTGGGTGTTGGTGAGAACACGCAGGTTCGGGCGATTTCTGTTCGGACCCAGCCATGCGCCTGCCGCGCTCAGCCGGCGACCTTCGGAAATGGTGAAATCGTACCGCCCCATGCCTTCTGGTGCGGCGCCGTTGAAATCATCGGTGCGCGGATAGCCCGCTTCAGCACCAGCATCCAGAAACGCTTGCGACAGCGGATTGATATCGGGAAATTCACTAAGCTTTTGTGGCCCATCACCGCCATGCAGATCGGTTGTGCCGCCATGATGGCCTTCGATCCGGCGATACCTGGCCAACACGTCGTCCCAGCCCCAACCGGGCAAACCGCGCTGCGCCCAACTATCGTAATCGGACGGAAGACCACGAGTCCAGACCATGCCGTTGATCGTCGACGATCCACCCAGCACCTTGCCACGCGGCCAAAACAGCCGACGCCCGCCAAGGCCCGGTTCCGGTTCGGTATGATAAAACCAGTTGGCATAACGTCCGCGCAGCAGAATACCGGTCATCAGCGGTACCCGGAAAAGCGGGTTTCTGTCGCGCCCACCCGCTTCGATCAACAAAACCTGTGCGTCCGTTTCCGCTGCAATCCGCCCGGCAACAACCGCCCCGGCTGAACCAGAACCGACAACAATGACATCCGCCTCGATGGTGGTGCTCATGCGGCTCTCCCGATGGCGCGTGCCACAGCTTGGGCATCGTGCATTGCGTCAAACAGAGTGCGCGGCGCGACTGCATCGCCGATGGTGCGCACGGGAAAACCCTTGCGTTCCAGTTCGTCCTGCAGCGCCGTCGCGGCCACACCGATTGTGGAATAGACAAAACGGTCAAACGGTCCAAGCGTGGTATCTTCCTGAACAAGGCTATTGCGGCACATTAGAACCCCGTCTTTGACCGACAAAGGCGAAACCGCCAAGTGTCGCGCGACGCCCAACTGCGCCAATCGTTCCAGCGCAGTCATGCGGCTGTAGAGCGAAACAGCCCAAAGAGGCGCGGTGGAAGCTTGAAGAATGTGTACATGCGCCCCGGCCTGCGCCAATGTTTCTGCCACGGATAAGCTGGCCCAGGAGCCAGCCTCGTCCCAAAGCGCAACACGCTGACCAACCCAGTTTTCACGCGGCAGCTCCAGCGCCTGTTGAGGTGACAGCAAATCGGCTCCCGGCAACTGACCCGCGTCATGCACTGCGCCAGTCGCCAGCAGGATCAGTTCGGCATCTGCGTGTTGCAGCGCGTCAATGCTCGCTTCGCGGTTCAGTTCAACCCGCACCTTTGCACGGTCCACAGCCTCTGCCAGCCAGATGTTCATAGCCCTGATATCTCCGCGGCCATATCCTGACGCGCAGAGCGGCAGCTTGCCACCGAGCCTGTTGCTGCGTTCCCAGAGCGTCACATCGTGACCCGAAAGCGCTGCAATGCGCGCCGCTTCCATACCTGCCGGACCGCCGCCGATCACCAGCACTCGGGAAGGTTTGTGTGTCTTGGCGGGTGGATCGCTCCAATGGGTTTCCTTGCCGACGCCTGGGTTCATCATGCACGAAATCGGCTGATGGGCGGCGATCTGACCGATACAAAAGTTATGTGCAACGCAGGGCCTCACGTCTGCCTCACGGCCCGCAAGGCTTTTGGCAATCAAATCCGGATCGGCCATATGCGCGCGGTTCATACCGATCATGTCAATTTGCCCTCGCGCCAATGTCGCTTCGGCTTCGGCAAGGGTTCTGTAGCGGTTGGCTGTCAGCAACGGAATATCACCGATCTCTGCGCGCAGCGCTTCGGTCAGGTCACGAAAGGGGTGCGCGGGATGGGCCATATCGGCCACGTGATGCCCGATACTCGGCCACTGATACGCCGCAACGGACGCGTTGACGAAAGCGAGACCGGGAAGTGCAGCGACCGTGCGGGTGATGAACCGATGATCTTCGGGTCCAACAGCACCGGGCATCAGATCATCAACGCTAGTGCGCACGCCGACTGCCACGCGGGATCCAACGACGTCCAATACAGACTGCACCACTTCAAGCGGAAAGCGCATGCGGTTCTCGAGCGAGCCACCATACTCATCTTCGCGTATATTCGCTGCCGGAGACAGGAACTGGTGCAATAAATGGCCGTGGCCAAGATGCAGTTCCATCCCCTCAAACCCGGCAGCAATCGCCATTTCCGCCGTCTGGACATAGGCATCCCGGACCTCGATCATCTCGGCCCGCGTCATGGCATGGGGCACCTCGCCCCCGGCTACCCAGGGAACAGCAGAGGGGCCCCAAGCCGGCAGACGGTCCACCTCATTCGGACCATGACGGCCTGCATGGGTGATCTGCACAAAAATACGCGCCCCCTCGGACCGCACGGCATCGACTATCCGGCGCAGCCCGTCCAGCGCGCGGGGATCGGATCCGCTCAACCCGCCTGCCCGACCCAGCGACGTCGGATGGACACGCAATGGTTCCACAAAGACGAGCCCGACGCCCGCCCGCGCACGGGCGCTCAGATAGGCCACGTGAGTTTGCGTCGGCAGAAAGTCCCGTGCAAAGTTGGTTGTATGTGCCGGCAGAAAGATACGATTGCGAATCTCGACCCCACCGATGGTCATCGGGGTCATGACGCGCGCGTACTTATCTGTCATGGCTCGACCCGTTCCCGCGTTGTTGCGTCTCGCAGATGAAGGTCGACAAATACCTTGCCGGTGCCTCCATGATCGATCCCCGTGTCAAAGCAATCGAATGATTTGTAGCGGTTCGAAATCGGGTGAAGGCCTTCGGCCACGCGATCTTGCGCCATTAACAGCGCAGGTTGCAGCTTGGCGATGATCCCAAGACACAGATTTGCCGAGCTTTTCGCGGCCAGCAGACGGCCTTGCATATCAAAGACAAGGGTTTCCCCCTCTTTGATCATATTGGCACAGTGAAAGGCTTTGCTGACGGTTGCAACGATTTCGCAGTTCTCAAAGGTCATTCTGCGCCCTCACCTTGTGCTAGAACCCGCGCTGTCACCGGCTCATGCGTTTTAGCATCCCTGATATGCACCTCGGCGCGTGCCTTGCTCTGGCCCAGATCATCTCCTGTCATCGGGCATTCGATGTACCGCCAGATGCAGGTGAGCGGGTTCAGCCCTTCGGCGGCGCGGTCAAATGTCATGTAAAAGATCGATAAAACCGGCGACATCAAATGCACGCATAGCGGCGCGTCTGATAGCTCGGCTTTGACCTTGTGACGCATGTCGAACACGATTTTCTGCCCTTTCGCCACACCGCAGGCACAGCCACCGGGCGACGCCGTGATCTCGACCACAATCTCGTATCGGTCCAGCCAGCGAAGCCCCAGATGCCGCCGTCCGGAAAACAGGTTCTTGGCTTCAGGGGACAGGCGCGCGAGGTCCTCGTCCGTAAACTCAAGAGCAGGTTTGAGCGTCTCCGCCATCTCATCAAGATTGTCGTCTTCCTGCACATAATACGGATCAATGGGCGGGTGTCGGGTCATATTGCAGTCACTCCTCCATCAATGACCAGCACATGACCGGTCACAAAACTGACACCCGGCGCAGCCAGGAACAGCGCAGCACGCGCCACCTCATCTGGTTGGCCAAAGCGGCCCAGCGGAATGGAATTAAGCAACCCCTGCCGCCGGGTTGGATCGTTGCGGGCGATTTCGGTCATGCCCGTCTCGATCGGACCGGGAGCCACGGCATTGACCCGTCCGCCCCAGGGGGCAAATTCCACTGCAAGCGTGCGCACCAGTCCGTTTACGCCAGCTTTCGAGACCGCGTAGGACGTTGCCCTCGGATGACCGATCAGACCAACCTGGCTGGAAAAAAGCACCAAGGCGCCCTTCGTCTTGCGCAGATGCGGAGCCGCAGCACGGGCGACGTGAAACGGACCATCCAGATTGATAGACAACACGCGGCGCCAATCCTCGTCCGAGGTTTCCTCGATCCCGCGAAAGTCAAACACGCCCGCGGTCAGGATCACGGAATCCAAACCACCCAGCGCCTCGGCGCTCGCCTCAACAGCAGCATCGACCGCATGCGGGTCGGTGACATCGCAAACCTGTTCTCTTGCAGCGCCCGGCGTGCTTTCGCCAGGCAACTTGGTCGTGGCAACATGCGCACCAGCTCCCAGCGCCAATTTCAGAACCGCAGCGCCAATCCCGGCCCCTGCCCCCATCACCAGTATTCTTTGACCCAAAAGGTCAATGAGCGGGTCAGCCATGTTCAGGCTGCCTTTCGGGCGATGATCATGGTCCACGGGAAACGCCACGCCGTATTGGCAGGCGACAGCGCACCGTTGAATTCCTCGAACGCGACGATCTCGACATCATCAAACCCGGCATCTCGGTGGGCTTGTGCAATGTTCATCTCGTTGAGCGGCACCATGAAAGGTTCGTTGTTCCGGGCCGAATGTCCGTTGTGAACCCACTGCCCGAACGGGTCGTCCCGCATCAGGAAGTCCAGGTGAATCGACAGCCCACCGGGTGCCAACAGCCGATAGCTTTCCTTGAACAGCGCGCGGATATGCGATGGCGGCATCTCGTGCAGAACCATGGTGGATGTGACGATGTCGTTCTCGCCCTCTGGCAGTCCTGTCTTGATGGCATCAGCCTGCCGGTAGGTAACGTTCTGAGCCTGAAGCTCGGCTGCGCGCATGGCCGCAACACGCAGGCAGGGAGCAGACAGTTCCACGCCGGTGACGTGAATGTCGGGATGATCCTCGTAATAGGGCTGCGTGCTTCCACCCCAGCCACAGCCGAGATCTACAACCTTCTTCACCTCGCGTCCCGCTCGGGTCAGCGCCTGATCGGTCATCCGGTGAAACAGGCTTTGGGATTTCTTGAGCATCGGTGAGGTGCTTTGGGCGCCACGTTCGTAGACATAGCCGGCGATCTCGTCGCTCCAGACCCCGCCGGGGTGCTGATGGATATCGATAGACGTATAGTATTCCGGTTGCTGAAACTCTGGATCGAGCGTCAACAGATGGTCGGGCAACTCGGCGTCCAACTCTCGAATGATATCGGCGCGATATTGGTCGTAATGCACGGCAAGGCCATGCTGCCCGGAATATTTCATCCGCTGCATGTGCCGTTCGAACCACCCGAACATCTGCGCCGTGGTATCGTCGCGCATCAGCTCTGCCACGTCCTTTGGGCCTTCGGGCGGGTGGGCGGCAGCCAAAGCCTCATATCGGGTTCGCAGTTCGGGGAACATCCGACGGGTCCAGTAGAGTTTGCAGTCAAGAACAAACGACTGGTAGGCATCAAACGGACGGTTCTTGGGGATATTTTCGAACATGGATCTTCTCCACAGGTGTTCAGGTGCGGCCAGACAACCCGGCCGCACCAAAATTCAGGACTTGTCGAACTTGCCGACACCCTCTTCCGGTGCACCCAGCGACGCCTCGACACCCAGCGTACAAAACATCAACGCGTCGCTGAATGTCTGCCGCGCAGTATCAAGTGCGTCTTTCTGAGCCGGATCGGGTGTGAACTGATCGAGTGCGTCACGGGTGACGGGCTGACCACGCTCCAGCAGCATCTCAAGTGTGGCCAGACGGTCCCGCGTGACATGCAGTTCGGCTGCCAATGTCATCACCATCGCCAACAGTCGGTCTGTGCTGGCATCATCAAAGAAGGTCTGTTCTGCCTTCAGCGGCAACCCCGTCGGATGCTGGTTCATGCCCATCAGTCTGTTCCCTTATGCTGACATTTCCTGCATCTTCGCCCACGATCCATCACCAAAGGCTTCATTTGCCATCCGCTCGTTCAACGGCGCGATGTCGGTGGCCAGACCGGACGCGTCCAGATCAATCAGAGCAGCATCGCCATTAGCCGCAGCCCAAGCCGCGAGGTCTACAGATTTCGACGCCAGACCTGCCTTGAAATAGGCTTCTTCCTCCAGCTCGTTGAAGGTGTCCTGCAGGATCATCTGCTTTTCCTCTCCAAGCGCGTCCCAGGCTGCGACAGAGATGACTTCCTTATCCAGCGCCAGACCGAAATCAGGAACCACAACGTTGGCACAGACTTCGTAGAACTTGAACTGAACCGCAGGATTGAGAGCTGTCAGAACCCCGTCAACGATACCGCTTTGCAGCGACAGGTAAACTTCGTTGAAGGGAATCGGCGTCGGAACCGCGCCGAAGAAGCTCAGCGCTTCAATACAGCCCTTGATCTGCGGCGCACGCACCTTGCGGCCTTTGAGATCAGCCAGCGACTCGATCGGTTCCTTGAGCATCAGGTTGTAGCCGCCCAGACGGCCGGCCCCCAGCAGTCGCGCATTGTACTTGTCTTCGAGGACCTTGGATGCGGTGGCACCGATATCGCTCTCCAGAACCTGTTTGGCGTGCACCCCGTCCTTGAAGAAATAAGGGCTGTACATCACGTCGAATTGGTCAGTGCCGGTATAAGCGCCGTTATAGATATCAAGCGCGCCCAGCGCCATCGACTCGATCAGGTCCTTCTCACCGCCCAGTGTTCCAGCGAAGATTTCAAAGGAAAGTTCACCATTGGTGCGCTCTGAAAGCGTGTCGGACAGTGTTGCATTGAATGTATTTGACAGGCTCTGCGGTCCACCCGCATTACCATAGCGCAGAACCGTTGCCGCCATCGCAGCACGCGGAGCAATGCCAGCGGCCAGTGCGGCAGCGGCGGTGGCCATCAGTTGACGGCGTGACAATCCATTCTTCATTTGGTTTCTCCCGTTAGTTGGTTTTGGTTCGGTCTTGACCTGCTCATCGCATAAGCAGGGTTGGTAATAACAAAGTGATCCAGGGCACGTAGGTCAGCAGCAAAAGCGCCGCCCAAAGGACGCAATAAAACGGTAAGCCTCCCCGGAAGACGTCCATTATCCCGATTCCGGATATTCGGGCCATGACAAACAGGTTCAACCCGACCGGTGGTGTCACCATGCCAAGAACAAGGTTGAACACCATCACCAGACCGAAATGGATAGGATCAACACCCAGCGAGGTCATCAGAGGAAAAAAGATCGGCGACAGGATCAACATCAGCGGCAATGCATCAAGGAACGTCCCGAGCACCAGAAGCAGCAGATTGATGATCATGAACAGCACGTAAGGGTTGTCAGAGATGCCCAGCAACCAGGACTGAACCGTCCGTCCCAATCCCGCCAGCACAGCAATCTGACCGAAGATCTGGCTGAAGGCCACTGTCATCATCAGGATGGCAGTCGTCATCGCAGCAGTCATCGCCGCCTGGAAAAAGCCGGTCAACGTCATGTCGCGATATACCGCGACACCAATAATCAGCGTATACAGCACCACAATTGAGGCGGCTTCTGTTGGGGTCGCTATTCCGAAGACCTTTGTGACGATAATGATCAAGGGTGCGCCAAGCGGAAGAATTCCCGCGCGCATGGCGCGTTTGCGCTCTTCCCAAGAAGCTTTGGGTTCGCGCGGAATGTCGTAGCGCCGCGCGATGAAACCGCTGACCCCGATCAAACCGATATACATGACGATACCCGGCAGGATGCCAGCGATGAACAGTTCACCGACAGAGAGGTTCGCAATCGAGGCCAAAAGAATGAACAGGATGGACGGTGGAATGATCGGAGCCATAGCAGCCGAAGCCGAGATCACCCCGGCAGCATAACGGGCAGCATAGCCCCGGCGCTTCATCTCGGGGATCAGGATCGATCCCGTCGCCGCAGCATCAGCCACAGCCGAACCAGAAATCCCCGCCATAAACAGGTTTGAAGTGATCCCCACATTTGCCAGCCCACCGGGCCGATGTGCCACAAGGCTGGCGGCGAAATCGATCAGGCGACGGGTCACCCCTGCTTTGGTCATCAATTCACCAGCAAGGACATACATCGGGATGGCCAGCAGCGCATAGCTGTCCACGCCGCTGGAAATCGTCTTGGTAAACAGAACCGGATTGACAGGACGCCCGTCAAACTGACTGGCAGCGATATAGGCCAGCGCTGCCATCCCGATCGCATAGGCGATATCCATGCCCAGCATCACAAACAGAAACAGCAATATGATGCATATGGTCAGCAGCACCTCTGGTCCCCCGCTCCACCCAGGTCACTCATTCTATGCCCAGCCGATCTTTGTCTGATGGTTCTTCGCCCAGAGGCACTGCGTCATCGACATGCCCTTTGAGCAATCGCGCAATGCGCCACGCCTCGTTGATAAGCAGCAAACAAGTCCCTGTGGGCAGCGCCCAGTAGGTCAAGCTGTCATTCAGACCTGTTGCCAGAGAGGTCGAGCGTGCTGTCAGTTGCAGGATCGGCACCGAGTACCACAGGATCAGCAAGAGCATGGCAACGATCATGACATGCATGACAAGTTCGATGATGCGCCTTGGGCCATTTGCCACCTTGTCGATGAGCATAGTCATCCTCAGGTTGGCACCCGAGAAATGCGCAAAAGCCGCACCGATGAAAATCATCCAGACGAAAAGCAGCTTAGGCAATTCCTCGCCCCACATTGGCGGCGCCGAGAATATGTAACGCATCATGACAGAATAAAGCACCAGTCCGGTGAAAACCGTTAGAATTATGCCGCATACCGCCGCGCCGATCTTACGGAACCACCCAAACGCCACAAGCGCCTTCATATCCAGTCCGACCCCCCGCTTTGGAAACGACACAAAAGCTTGATTCAACAGGCCCGCACGTCGCTTTTCCTGTTATCGGGACGGTTGCGAATTCGCCTTGCACCGGCTCATCTGTCGCTCTTTTCATTGACAACTGTCTTATAAATAAAACAACTTGTCTATGTATTTTTAGACAGAGCGTGCCGTTCGAACGGTCGCTTTGAAGGGATTGAAATGCCCCACTTTGATCTTGTCATCGTCGGCGCAGGCACCTCGGGAATGCCGTGCGCCATTGAGGCCGTGGCGGCTGGCGCCAAGGTTTGTGTTATCGAACAATCGGACCGCCCTGGCGGAACGTTACATGTCTCTCTTGGCCAGATGAGCGGTGCCGGCACACGTCTTCAGGCGCATGCGGGTATTGCAGATGACGCGGTGGCCCATCTGGCCGATATTGAACGGATCAATGGTGGCACCGCGCGCAGGGACCTTCTGCACCAGACTGTTCCGCGACAGGGTTCTACAATCGATTGGCTGATGGATCACGGCTTCGACATGGACCCATCCTGCCCCGCCATTTTGCACCTGCATGAAGCCTACACCACAGCGCGAACCTATTGGGGCGTCAACGGAGGTTTGTCGGTCCTGAAGGTTGTTCAACCTCTTTTTGAGAACGCCATGGCCCAACCGAACGCCAGCATGCGCTACAACACACACGCAACTGCGCTGCTGACAGAGGGCGGCAGGGTCACAGGACTTTCCCTCGAAAGTGGAGGTACGCAGGAGCACATCACGGCAAATGCGGTGGTCCTTGCGACAGGCGGCTATGGCGGCAACGCACGGATGTTCGAGCGCCTCACGGGCCGACCACTTGTCACTGCCGCGCTGGCCACTTCGACTGGAACAGGTATCGAAATGGGGCAAGCTGTCGGCGGGCGTCTTGTTGGCGCGGACAAATATCTTCCGACCTATGCAGGCATTCCTCAAACCGCAGGTGGGGAAACAGTTCTCTGGCGACACATGCCAGCGCTCACTCCACAGCAGCGACAGCCTTGGGAACTGCACCTCGCACCCGATGGACGCCGCTTTGTCCGCGAAGATACGCCAAGCGTGGATGAACGCGAACATGCTCTATTGGCTTTGCCGGACCTGCATTTCTGGTGTGTCTTCAGTGACACGATCCAGCGCGCCGCACCTCCCCTGCTTCCGGGTTGGACCAAGGAGGAACTGCAAGACGCTTGGTCGAACCGCCCTGATTTTGTCACCGCCGACGATCCGCAGGCGCTGGCTTTGGCAACAAGAATGGACCCCACACATTTGACCAGCAGCCTGACCGCCTATGCAGCCGCGTGCAACGGTGATGCGCTCGACCCCATGGGACGCAACCATTGCCCGATGCCCATCGCCGGATCCGGACTGCGCGCGATCCGGATGCACGGCATGGTATTGAAGACGCCTGCCGGGCTCGACGTTACCGACAGGCTGGAGGTGCGTGGCGACAAGGGCATTATTCCGGGTCTCTACGCAGTGGGGGAGGCCATGGGCGGTGCCGCATTGTCCGGACAGGGTTTTGTCAGCGGAATGAGCGTGACCCCCGCACTGACCCTTGGCCGCTGGCTCGGAACTGAATTGGGCCGCTCCCTTTCATCGCACTTTGAACTTGGGCAACAGCTATGAACCGTATTCGACGCAGGTTTGCAGATCTAACGGACGGCCAGGTGCATATGCGCTACGCTGGTCCAACTGATCGTGCGCCAATGGTGATGATCCATCAATCACCCGGTTCATCAAAACAACTGGAACCTTTGATGACCGCTCTGGTCGCGCGGGGCTGGCGTTGCATTGCACCTGACACACCGGGTAATGGCGATTCCGACCCACTGCCCATAGATCAGCCGGAGATCCCCGATCTTGCACAAGCTGCCTTTGTCGCCCTGAGCGATGTCGTCGACGGCCCTTTCGATATCTACGGCAGTCACACGGGGGCTTCCATCGCGATGGAGATTGCGATTGCCCATCCTGACCGGGTGCGCAGCCTGACGATCGAAGGCATGGGCCTCTACTCGGGCGGACTGCAATCA
The DNA here is from genome assembly GCA_937901435.1 of uncultured Rhodobacter sp. Next base: position 28,217 of record CALGTJ010000536.1, read on the forward strand.
GAGGTGCTTGACCGCTACGCCCGCGAAATCCGGCCAGATGCCGAGGCAACGCATCTGATGAAAGTCTGGCATTTCTGCCGCGATCAGCATCTCTTCTGGCCATATTACAACCGCACGGCCGAGGGACGCTTGCCCGACGGGCTTCCCGATGACGACACGCTGCACGACTTCGTTGTCGAAGTGCTCAAGGCGATGCGCAGCTACCACCTGTCGTATCGCGCCGCCTTTCGCAGGCACAAGGCAGAGCGTCTGCCGCTGCTGAAGATGCCAACGCTTGTCATGTCGTCCCCGTCGGACATGCTGCACGAATACAGCCAGCAGGTTGCCGATCTGGTCCCGGGCGCGACCTGCAAGGTGCTGCCTGCTTGGAGTGATCCGGCATTTCACAAAACCACGGCACACATGATGGAAGATTTCCTAGAAAAGGCACACGCATGATCCCGGATCCAGACCGCAAACTTGAAAACTGCCCGTTGGTGATTTTCATTGCCTACACCGTCCCGGCCCGTGCCGAACCAGAAGGGTATTCTGACTGGCTTAGACGTGTTGATATGCCCTTTTTCAATGCGATCCCGGGCACGCACCACTATGCGAACTGGCGACTTCGCGATGTCCAAAAAGGAGCCGTCCCGGTTTGGGACTATTTCGATTTTCAAGGCCTAGAGACCGAGGAGGATCTGGAACGGGTCTGGTTCAACCCCGACCTTGATACCTTTCGTAAAGAATGGCTGCGGCTCTGGGGCTATGGCCGTGAGGACGCGCCCCCGGTTTTGCGGCATTCCTACGTCCTCCGGCCGGTTTTCCGCGCGGACACGATACCAAGTGACCCTGTTCTGACGCTCGCGGCTGGCACGGGGCCAACGCCTTCGCTGGGTGACGCCGATCTGGTCTGGCGTGTCGAAAGTGTCCTTCACAAACATTTCGGCGCCTCAGGTCGGGGCGGCCCCTGGAAAACGTCCTCCGAAGACGCGAACCCGCTTGGACTAGATTGGTTGGCAATTCGGCATGGCACCAAGCCTTTTGAACCTCCTGACGCAACGCTTGTCACACGGGCAGACTTGATTGCCGCGCCGGATCGCACGTAACACCGCTCCAAGCCTTGCTGCGTTTCAGATAAGACTGGAAAAGTGCTAAATAGCACCTCATAATTTTCAGGCCGCAAAATCCAACAAAATCTCCGAGAACCGCTTTGGGTCTTGCTCTGCCACAAAGTCGGTCGCATCGGGCAGCAAGACAGATTGCGCTTTTGGCAGGAATGCCACGACCCGTTCGTGCATGAACGCAATCCGATCCTTGCCACCCCCCATCAACAGGGTCGGCGGCAAGACGTCCTCCGCCAGACTGGTCCGCAGATCATGGCGCCAGATCGATCGATAGGCCGTCGCAAAATCCTGACCCGCGGCAAGGAAATCAGCCGTAAAGTGCGTGGCCAAATCCGCCCCGATCCACGGGTATTCGTCATGAATCCGGTCCCAGATCCAAGCAAGGTGCCCACCATCGTCCGTCACATCATAGGGTGGTGCGAAAGCGGCCATGCGCTGTGCGCGTTCCTCGTCGGTGTAAAGCGGCATGCCATGCAGGATAAGCCGCTCCACCGCAACTGGTCTCAATTTTGCAGCTTCGGCAGCAAACACGGCACCCGTGGCCCGTCCAAACAAGTGCAGTCGCGCCGCTCCTAGACGGTCGGCGCAGTCCCATACAAAATTGGCGTAGTCAGAGACATCCCATTCACGCGGCAAAGCGTCAGAGCCACCAAAGCCCGGGGTATCAATGGCAACTGCATGAAATTTCTGTCCCAGATATGGCAGTGCCGCCGCATAGTTCCGCGACGAAAGTGGCGACTGATGCAACATCAAGAGAAGTGCTGCATCGGGATCGCCAGCCGCACGAAAGTGGACTTGCCCCCAGTCGAAGTCCAAATATCCACGCTTCATGTTTTCCCTCTTTTTGTTTTTAGAACAAAACCATAGCTCGCGACTGACATTGCGGCAAATGTGCTTTGCACGGCGGAGAGCGACGGTTTTGCCGTCGCCGGTGTGTATTCGACAGTCACTTTTGGTATTGCCAGTTAGCGGCTTTCAGCAGATCTTATCAGACATTGGCGACCAGCGCTCCATCAACGCACCCTGTCCACCGGCCCATCTTATCGCTTCAGGACAAGGGACTGAGATAGATGCTTAACTGCGGCGGCCGGCCCGCTTAATCCGCTAGCTTGCGCGCTCAGTGGTCTCGATCCGACCAGTCGACCTTGACACTCTTGGCCC